>JBFXKS010000149.1:0-4987 GCA_050173515.1 Oscillospiraceae bacterium
AGGAAGAGGGCCCGCACCGCGCGGTGACCGACTATATCTCCGGCATGACGGACGACTATGCCGTGCGGACCTATGAGCAGATATTCATCCCGCAGAAGTGGAGCTTGTAGCAGGCGACAAAAACGATGGGGAGGTGCGGGGATGGCCATTTCGCAGGAGTACATCGCAGAGCTGTCCCGCCGCACCGACATCACCGAGCTGGTGCGCGGCTATGTGCAGCTGAAGCGCGCGGGCCGCACAGAAAAGGGCCTGTGCCCGTTCCACAACGAAAAGACGCCGTCGTTTTATGTTTACCCCGAGACCGCCAGCTTCTACGGCTTCGGGTGCAACACCGGCGGCGATGCCATCACCTTTGTGAAGCTGATACAGAATCTGGACTATGTGGAGGCCGTGAAGTTTTTGGCGGCGCGGGCGGGCATGCCCATGCCGGACGAAGACGATGGCGCGGCAAAGCTGCGTGGGCGGGTGCTGGCCGTTAACCGAGAGAGCGCGCGGTATTTCGCCACGGTGTTGAACCAGGAGGAAGGCCGCGCCGCGCGTGCCTACCTGCGCCAACGCGGCCTTGAAGACGGCACCATCCGCCGCTTTGGCCTGGGTTTTGCGCCTGAAAAAGGCGGCTTGGCCGCCCATCTGGGCGCGCTGGGTTTTTTGCGCGAGGAGCTGGCGCAGGCCGGCGTGTGCCGCCAAAACGACGGCGGCCGGCTGTACGACGTGTTCCGCAACCGGGTGATGTTCCCCATCATCGACTTGCGTGGCAACGTGATCGCCTTTGGCGGGCGCGTGATGGAGGGCGGCTGGGGCGCCAAGTATGTGAACAGCAGCGACACCCCCGTGTTCAAAAAAAGCCGGTCGCTGTTCGCGCTGAACATCGCGCGCAAGAGCGCCTCCAAGCGCATGATACTGGCCGAGGGCTATATGGATGTCATCAGCCTGCACCAGGCGGGGTTCGACACGGCGGTGGCCACGCTGGGCACCGCGCTGACCGGCGAACAGGCCAAGCTGATGAGCGACTATGCCGACGAGGTGGTGATCTGCTACGACACCGACGAGGCGGGCCAGCGGGCCACCAAGCGCGCCATCGAGGTGTTCAGGAACACGCCGGTGAAGGTGCGGGTGCTGGCCATGAGCGGCGCCAAGGACCCGGACGAGTTCATCAAGACCTACGGCGCCCAGCGGTTCGACCAGCTGCTGGAGGGCAGCGGCAACACCATAGAATACGCGCTGGCCACCGAGAAGAAGAAGCACGACTTGGCCAGTGCCGACGGGCGGGCCAGCTATGTGCGGCAGGCCCTGGAGATACTGGCGGCGCAGGCCATGCCGGCCGAGCAGGACATCTATGCCGGGCGCCTGGCCGAAGAGGTGGACGTGGCGAAGGTCTCGGTGCAAAACCAGCTGCAGGGCGTGGTGCGCCGGCGCCAGCGCCGCTGGGAGAAAGAGCGCGAAAAACGCATGATGGATGAGGGCATGGCCGCGGGCATCAGCGTGCCCTATTCGGCCGGCGGCGAGAAGGCGCTGGGCGTGGCCTTTGCCGAGCAGCAGCTGCTGGCGGCCCTGCTGAAAAACGCCGACGATTTTTTGCCCCTGGCCCAGCGGGCGGTGCGGCCCGAGCAGATGATATCGCCGGACATGGCCGAGGCCTACACCCTGATCTTGCAGATGGCAAAGGCCGGTGCGCACATCGACCTGGCCGCGCTGAGCGGCACGCTGCCGGAAAAAACACTGGCGCTGCTGGGCCGGGTGCTGGCGCTGAACTACGAGGTGGGCTTTTCGGCCGAGGACGTGCAGATGTATATCGACAGGATTCTTTCGGGCGGAGAGGCCGCCGCCAAGGTGGAGGAGATGGACGCCGAGGCCTACAAGGCCTATATCGCGGCGAAGCGCGAGCGCAAGCAGTGAAGTGAGTGAACGAGGGCACGCAAGGCAGGGCCCATACAAATAAGGAGTGTGTGCATGGCTGACAAGAAGGCGAACATCGTTAAAGATTTGGTGGAGGTGGGCAAGCGCAACCAGCGCCTGACCACCAAGGAGATCAACGACGCGCTGGAGGAGATCGGCTTCGATGTGGAGCAGGTGGACAAGCTGTACGAAGCGCTGGACGCCAACAACATCGAGATCGTGGACGAGCCCGACCCGGACGCCGAAAAGTTCACGCTGACCGAGGAGAGCGTGGACCGCTTTGAAAGCGAGCTCTCGGCCGAGGGCGTGTCCATCGACGACCCGGTGAAGGTGTACCTGAAAGAGATAGGCCGGGTGCCGCTGCTGACCAGCGAGGAAGAGGTGGCCTATGCCATCAAGATACAGGAGGGCGGCCCCGAAGGGGACATCGCGCGCAAAAAGCTGTCGGAGGCCAACCTGCGGCTGGTGGTGTCCATTGCCAAGCGCTATGTGGGCCGCGGCATGCAGTTTCTGGACTTGATACAGGAGGGGAACCTGGGCCTGATAAAGGCGGTGGAAAAGTTCGACTACACCAAGGGCTTCAAGTTCTCCACCTATGCCACCTGGTGGATACGCCAGGCCATCACCCGCGCCATTGCCGACCAGGCGCGCACCATCCGCATCCCGGTGCACATGGTGGAGACCATCAACAAGGTGAAAAAGGTGTCCAGCCAGCTGCTGCACCGCAACGGCCACGAGGCCACGGCGGACGAGATTGCGCAGGAGCTGGACATGCCGGCCGAAAAAGTGCGCGAGATCATGCGGGTGGCGCAGGAGCCGGTGAGCCTTGAGACGCCCATTGGCGAAGAGGAGGACAGCCACCTGGGTGACTTCATCCCCGACGAGGATGCCCCGGTGCCCGCCGAGGCCGCCAGCCACACGCTGCTGAAAGAGGAATTGTCGGGCGTGCTGCAAACGCTGACGCCGCGCGAGGAAAAGGTGCTGCGGCTGCGCTTTGGCCTGGAGGACGGCCGTCCGCGCACGCTGGAAGAGGTGGGCAAGGAGTTCCGCGTGACGCGTGAGCGCATCCGGCAGATAGAGGCAAAGGCGCTGCGCAAGCTGCGCCACCCCAGCCGCAGCAAAAAGCTGCGCGACTTTCTGGATTGATACAACAAAAGGCTTGTATTTTGGCACGACAAAAAGCAGCGGAGCACCGAGGTGCACCCCGTTGCTTTTTGCAATAAGGGAAAGGGATGGGAGCCCCGGAGTTGGCTTATGAAGGCATCAAAGCCTATCGATGGCGGCCACAGACCCGGGATGGCTGTGCTGGGCATGGTGGCCACAGAAAACACCGGTGTGATGGGTAGCAGTGTCTTCGCCGGCACGGCTACCACTTACAGGTGAAAAGACCCGGCGCAAAGTGTGAAAAAAGTGCACAAGATGGGGATATGATTGACAATAACCCCCCTGTTCTGGTATGATTTAAATATATCAAAAAAGTATAAATTGAACAGGGAATGGGCGGGACAACGCATGTATATAACCCAGGAAGCAGACTATGCCGTGCGCATCATTTTTTGCCTGGCAAAGGCGGGCGGCCGCAGGGACGCACGCAGCATCAGCGAGGAAGTGTGCGTAACACTGCGGTTTTCGCTAAAGATATTGGGCAAATTGAGCGCGGCCGGGCTGGTGAACAGCTTTAAGGGCAACCGGGGCGGCTACGAGCTGGCGCGCGCGCCGGAGGCGATCACCCTGCTGGACGTGCTGGCGGCGGTGGACGGCCCCTATGTGATGTCCCGCTGCATCAGCGAAAAGGAATGCAGCTGCGGCATGCATGGAAAATGCACTTTCCAGCGCACCTTTCATAAAATCAGCGAGAGCATCAACCGCCAGCTGGAGGACGTGGACTTCCAGTCGATCCTGGACGAAGAGCAGGCGCTGGCCGTGCCGGGATAGCAGGTGGCAGCATAGCAAAAAGAAAGTGGGTGTTGCCCACTTTCTTTTTGTCTGTCAGGGCACCATCATGAACAATCAATACACGCTCCCGTGCGTTCAGCGCCTTAAAAAAGCAAAAATACCCTCTTGACAAAGGCCAATCTTCCATGTAGAATGTTTCAATGTATCATGATGGCATATTATACGTTTTTATGCGTAAATATAACTAATATGGCAAAAAATATCCCCTGTGTTTTGTGCAATATGCTGCAAAAATGGGGCTTTTGTTCCGTGTGGGCCTGATTCGTTTGAGACCGCGGCGCCTCGAGCGCAAAAAAAGTTTGGTAAAAAAATCGAATAGACAGAATAGATGAGACGGGAGAGGTTGCGTATTATGGTGAATGTCAAGCCTGTGAAGCTTGGGACGACCGAGCGCATGAGTTTTTCGCGCATCGAAGAAGTGTTGGAGATGCCCAACCTGATCGAAGTGCAGAAGAATTCATACCAGTGGTTTCTGGAAGAGGGCCTGAAAGAGGTCTTTCGGGACGTGGGTTCGGTGGAGGACTACACCGGGAACCTGGTTTTGGATTTTGTGGGATACAGGCTGGAATCGCAACCGAAATACAGCATCAAGGAGTGCAAGGACCGCGACGTGACCTATGCGGCGCCTTTGCGCGTCACCACGCGCCTTTTGAACCGCGAGACGGGCGAGGTGAAGGAGCAGGAGATCTTCATGGGAGATTTTCCGCTGATGACCGAGAGCGGCACCTTCATCATCAACGGCGCCGAGCGGGTCATCGTGTCGCAGCTGGTGCGCAGCCCGGGCGTGTATTTTGGCGAGACCTATGACAAAACGGGCAAGAAGCTGTTTTCCGCCACGCTGAACCCCAACCGCGGCGCCTGGCTGGAGTACGAGACGGACTCCAGCGATGTGTTCAGCGTGCGCATCGACAAGACCCGCAAGCTGCCGGTCACGGTGTTCATCCGTGCGCTGGGCCTCGGGGAAGACGCGCAGATACGCGACTTTTTTGGCGACGACGACCGCATTGAGGGCACCATAGCCAAAGACCCGGCCAAGAACGTGGAAGAGGGCCTGCTGGAAACCTACCGCAAGCTGCGCCCGGGCGAGCCGCCCACTGTGGAGAGCGCCCAGACCCACATCAACAACCTGTTTTTC
>JBFXKS010000150.1:0-4952 GCA_050173515.1 Oscillospiraceae bacterium
TAAAAAAACGGCCGGTGGCCCGCTTAATTTTATTAAAAGATTTTTGCATAAAAACAGACGTTCGTAAAGGGGTTTTAAATGGACGAACTCGACGGGAAAATCTTGGACATCCTGACGCAAAATGCCCGCATAACGGTGAAAGACATCGCGCAGAAGGTGGCGCTCACCTCGCCCGCCGTCTCCGAGCGCATCCGTCGCATGGAGCGCAACGGCACCATTACGGGCTACACCGTGCGCCTGGGCCCCGGCCTGCAGCAGGGCAGCATCCGCGCGGTCATCTCCATCTATGTGCCGCCGGTGCAACGCGCGCAGTTCGCCCGCCTGCTGGAGGAGGAAGCCGCGGTGGAGGAGAGCCTGCAGGTCACCGGCACGCAAAGCCACATGGTCATCGTGCGATGCTCCAGCATCGAGGCGCTCGAGTCATTGATCAGCCGCCTGCAGAAGCTGGGGCAGACCAGCACCCAGATCATCCTGTCTTCCCACAAGGGCTGGCCCGGCGCCGCAGCGCGCCGCCGGGAAAAGAACCAACTGTGACCGAACTGTAAATTTTACGTAAAAGCTGTGGGAATGCGGGGTTTCGCTTGCCGCTGGGCGGCTTTTCGTGGTAAACTGTCGGTGCTAGGCAGATTGGTCAGCGCCGCCCTGTTACCGGGGCGGCCCGTGCGCACAGAGGTGCGGCGGCACAGTGCCCGGCAAGGAAACGGAGTGGTAATAATGAGAAAAATATCGATGTTGGTTTGCGTTTTATTTGTATTTGGTCTGTTGGCCGGCTGTGGCGGAACGTCCGCCACCGGTTCGGATAAAGACTACCGCGAAGTGCTGGAGGCATCCCGGCCGGCGGAGCTGAATGAGCTGGCCATGTTTGCGGTGACCACCGGGCCGGACGACCAGCTGTACGACCAGATATTCAGCGAGTCCTTCGGCTTTGTAGAGGCGGACATGCAGCGCTACGCCATCAGCCTTGGGCTCATCATCACCCAGGCCTACGGCGTGGCCATCATCCTGCCCGCAGAGGGCAAGCAACAGGCCGTGCTGGACCAGGTGAACGGCTTCATCGAGATGCAGCGCAAAGCCCAGGAGAACTATCTGCAAGACCAGTATGCCATCGCCCTGGCCGCCAAGGTGGAAACCGCCGAGACGGGCGAGGTGCTGATGGCCATGTGCGAGGACTCGGAGACCGTGATGGAGAAGATGCTGGAGGGCCTGAAAGGCTAGGCGCTGGACGGCAGGATATGACGAGGTTGGAAGACACCGGCGGGTGGCCGCGCTACAGGCGCCGTCCGCACCGGCACCGCAATATCACACATGGAGCGCCGGCGGTGGCCGGCCCGGCTGAAAGGAGAGTGTCAGAATGGCAACAGTGGAGAACTATATGGTTTACACCATCGAAGCAAAGAACGGAAAGATGCTGGAGGTGGGCGAGTTCAGCCGCGAAAACGGCGGCGGCGTGCGCATCTGGTCCGAGGGTGGCGGCACCACCCAGCAGTGGCAGCTGGAAAAAGTGGTCGACGAGTTCTACAAGATCGTGAACATCTTTTCCGGCAAGGTGCTGGACGTGGCCATGCAAAGCATTGAGGACGGCGCCTGGGTGCACCAGTGGGACTATCTGGGCTGCGACAGCCAGCTGTGGGCCGTGGAGCCCGCCGGGCGCGGCTATTTCCGCCTGAAGAACAAGCAGTCGGGCAAGTGCATGGACCTGGTGGCCTTGGGCACGGTGGACGGCACCCCGGTGCAGGTGTGGGAGAATGTGGATGGCGACACCCAGAAGTGGAAGCTGAACAAGGTGGGTGACGCGAAAGCCGCCGCCAAAGCACCTGCGAAAGCCCCGGCCAAGAAGGCCGCTGCAAAGAAACCGGCCGCCAAGAAGGCCGCGCCCAAGAAGGCAGCCGCCAAAAAGCCGGCCGCCCGCAAAACCACGGCCAAAACGGCGACGACCCGCGCGGCGGCGGCGAAGAAACCGGCTGCCAAAACAGCCGCCGCGAAGCCCGCTGCTGCGGCTGCTGCAAAGCCGGCCGCCCCGGCCGCGCCCGCGGCAAAGCCGGAAGAGAAAAAATAGCAAGACCCAAAACAGAGCCACCGGATTTCGCCCGGTGGCTCTGCCTGTTTGCCATAAAAATGGGCGCCAAAGAAAGGGGACCTGCCATGAAACTGGTACTGTTGCGCCACGGCGAAAGCGAGTGGAACCGCCTGAACCTGTTCACCGGGTGGACGGACGTGGAGCTGAGCGAGAAAGGCCGGCGGGAGGCCGCGGAAAGCGGGCGGCTTTTGCGCGCCGACGGCTACGACTTCGACGTCTGCTACACCTCCACCCTCAAGCGTGCCATCCACACGCTGGACATCGCCCTGGCCGAGATGGACCGCGCATGGCTGCCGGTGGTGAAGGACTGGCGGCTGAACGAGCGCCACTACGGCGCGCTGCAGGGGCTGAACAAGGCCGAGACGGCCCAGAAGTACGGCGAGGAGCAGGTGCTCATCTGGCGCCGCAGCTTCGACATCACGCCGCCGCCGCTGGAGGCGGGCGACGAGCGCGACGCGGCATTGCAGCCCGCCTACCGCGCAGTGGACCCGGCCCTGCTGCCCAAAACCGAGAGCCTGGCGCTCACCATCCAGCGGGTGCTGCCCTATTTCGAGGCCGAGATACGCCCGCAGATGGAGGCGGGCAAGCGCGTGCTCATCGTGGCCCACGGCAACTCGCTGCGGGCACTGGTGAAGGTGTTCGACGGCCTGAGCGACGAGGCCATCGTCGGCGTGAACATCCCCACCGGGGTGCCGCTGGTGTACACCTTTGGCAGCCGCTTTGAAACACTGGACAAGGCCTACCTTGGCGACGCCGCCGAGATAGCCGCGCGCGAGGCCCAGGTGGCCAACCAGGGCAAGGCCTGATGCTTTCACACGACGACAAAAAACCGCCGCCGGTTTTAAGCCGGTGGCGGTTTTTTGTCTGGCAGGGCAGGGCTCACTTGCTTTTCAGCATCAGGTTCTTGCCGCCGCCGGGAATGGTGTCGTACCGTGTCTCGAACTCCCCGGTGTAGTCGATGAGCTTGTGCAGCTTTGAAAAGCCGTAGTTCCGCGTGTCGAAGTCGGCATACAGGCGGCCCAGAATGTCGCCCACCTGCGACAGGGACATGTAGCCGTCCTCGTCGCTGTCCTTCTCCACCACGTCTTTTATCTTCTGCACGATCTCCTCCAGCGGCACAAAGCCGGAGAGCAGCTCCTCGTGAGGCACGTGGCCGCTGGCCGCCTCGGCCGCCTCGGCCGCGGGCTTGGCCGGGCTGGCGCCTTTGGCCGCGGTGGTCTTTTTGGCCGTTTTGGCCCGGGCGGGCTTGGCGGGCTGGGCCGGCTGCTTGTTCTTTGCGTTGAACAACACGTCCAGGTACTTGAAGGTGTCGCAGGCCGACTTGAAGGCCATCGGCGTTTTGCTCTCGCCCATGCCGATGACGAACATGCGGCTCTCGCGCAGGCGCGAGGCCAGGCGGGTGAAGTCTGAGTCGGACGACACGATGCAAAAGCCGTCGCAGTTTTTGGTGTACAGAATGTCCATCGCATCGATGATCATCGCGCTGTCGCTGGCGTTTTTCCCCTGTGTGTAGCTGAACTGCTGGATGGGCGTCAGGTTGCTCTCCAGCAGCCGTTTTTTCCAGCTGGCCATCTCGGGGTTGGTCCAGTCGCCGTAAATGCGCTTGTAGGCGGGCGTGCCGTAGGTGCTCAGCTCGTCCAATATCACTTCGATGTATTTGGGGGACACGTTTTCCGCGTCGATCAGCAGGGCGATGATGCGGCCGCTCTCTTCCATGGCGGGTTCCTTTCCGGCCAACAGCTTGGGGCTTGGCCACGCACATTATGTTTCATTGTATCACATATTTTGAAGCAGAAAAAGCCAAAAAGGCCAAAGTGGCTTGCGGGCAGGGGGCAGTAGTGTTATAATTTCTGTAAATATCTTCGATACAGCATTCAACCGGCCCTGTGCAGAAAAATGCCCGGCCGGCAAAGTGAAAGGGGAGCCCACGTGCAGCAGGATGTGCGCCCGGCAAAAGCCAAGCCGCGGCAGGCCGGCGATGTGGCGCGCCCCGAGCAGGAGGCGATCAGGCAGTTGGCGGATGAGGTGGAGGCGCTGTTGCGCCGGCAGATGCAAGGAATGGACGATGCCTCCCCTGCGGCGCAGGGGCGGGGCGATGCTCTGCGCGCAAAAACGACACCGACCGCCGCACCCGGCACACAGGCGCCGCGCGAAAAAGCGCCGCCGGCACCTGCTGCGGCACCGCCCAAAAGCGCCGTGCCTTTGGCGGCGCCTGCGCCGGCGGCAGACAGTGTGCACGCGGGCCAGGCCACAGGCGAACCCGTGCGCGGAAAGGCATCGCCGGGGGTTTCTGGGCCAGCACCGGCCAAAAGCGATGCGTCCGCTGCCACCGTGCCCCTAGAAAAACCCGCCGTGCCTATTGAGCCGACGCCCGAAAAGAAGGCGCCGGTGCCTGCGCTCGTGCCGCCGGCTGCGGAAATCCCGCAGCTGCCGCCCATTGGGCAAATGCTGCCCCCGGCCGAGCCGGCGCCCGCGGCAAAAACCGATGTGATTTTCTCTTCGGCTTCGGCCGCTGCGCCAAAGGCCCCCGCGCCCGCCAAGGCGCCCATGCCGACGGCTGAAAGGCCGGTTCAAGGCCCGGCGGCATCGCCCGCCGAAGCGACGGCCGTGGCTTCGCCGCCCGGCGAGAGCGCCGCGCCGCAAACGCAGGTGGCCTCGCTGGACGCCCTGCTGGAGGACCGCCAGCGCCAGGAGGAGAGCGAGCGCATGAAACGCGTGGCCCGCCAGGTGGCGCGCGGCCGCCGGGACATCAAGCTGGCCCGCGAGCGCCTGCTGCTGGAATGGCTGACTGTCCTTTTGGTCACGCTGGTGGTGGCCTTTGTGGTCACCCAGTTCGTGGTGGTGAACTCCCTGGTGCCCAGCGAGTCCATGGAGG
>JBFXKS010000151.1:0-4965 GCA_050173515.1 Oscillospiraceae bacterium
GAAGGCTTACGAAAAAAGCTTTTCCCCGGGCGCGCGGCAGGTGGACGAGAAAACGGTGGGCTTTGAACACGGGGATTATAATGAAGTGATGCGGTTTTTCCAGTTTGTGCTGTAGTGGGTGCAGCCGACAGAAAAGGCGACTACAAAAGGCCCCGGCGCCGCTCGGAAAAGAGCGGCGCCGGGGTTTTGGCCGTGATGGCTTGCTTTGTAAGGGCCCGCGCTAGGCTAGCCGGTGAATCGATAGTCCCGCACCCAGAGGTTTTGGGTGGTGTCCAGCCGGTAGACGATGCCGTCGCTGCGGCTGGCGGCATAGCGGGCCAGCAGCGTGCCGCCAGCGTCATAGCGTTGCGCCGTGTAGAACAGTTCGCTTGAAAGAATGATGTCCGGCCCCTGCACCAGCAGGTCGTCGCCGGTCTCATACCGGCGGGCGATGCCGGCGCAGGCGTTGGCGAAGGAGACGCGCGGGCCGCCTTGCAGATAGTCACTTTGGGTGGGCTGGCCGGCCTTGCGCGCGGCGTTCACAGCGGCCACGCCGGGGTAAAAGGCGCCAATGGCCTCGCCGCGAATGTGCAGGCCGTCGTAGAAGTCGTCCAGGGTGGAGCCGGTGACGGCGGGGTTATAGCTGCCGAAGATGGGGATGTCATGGGCCTTGGCATATTCGATGAACCAGGTCTCCGTTTGGAAAAAACCGGTGTAGTCTTTGGCAAATTCGCTGGCGTAATCGTATACGGTGGGGTGGTAGGGCACCAGCAAGAAGGTGACATTGATGTTGCGTGAGGTGAGGTATTGGATGAAGCGGGAAAACAGATCGCACAGGGCGGCGTCGGGCTGGGTATAGCCGCCCATGCGCAAAAAGCTGGACGCGCTGGCCTCGGCCTTCATCTCCACAAGCTCTGCGGTGGCGTTGCGGTAATCCAGCGGGTAGAGGATGGTGCCATCTGGCATCTTCACCTCTTTGTGCTGGGCGGTGGGGTCGCCCTGCACCACGGGCAGCGGCGTGTCCGGCACGTAGGGCTCTGGCTCGGGCTGCGTGCTGTCGCCCGTGATGCTTGCGCTTTCGGGCGGGGCGCTTTCCGAGGGCTCACCGCCGAAGAAACGGGGCAAGTTTTGGGCAAAGCGGGAGAGGCTGAAAAGTGAAAGGAAGCCCGTGGGCTGTTCGGGTTCGGGCTCCGGCTCCGGTTCCGGTTCGGGCGCTTGGCCTATAGCCCGGGGCTCTTCCGGCTGCCAGCTGGTGCTATAGCCCAGGCGCAGGGTGAGGAACTCGAGGAACAACTCGGCGTCACTGCGGTGGCTGATGGCCTCTTCGTTGGGGTTGAGCACCCAGGGGTCCAGCCCGATGATGACATTTTGAGGCAATTTGCCCGCCTTGTCGAACAGATAGACGATGTTCATGATGTCGCGGTAGTCGGCGCCGCTCATGCCGCAGTTGAAAAAGCTGCCGCCGTCGGCCAGCTCGGCCGTGAGCTGCAAAATGCGGCTGGAGCCGACGGCGATGGTGTCGAACGGCGCGGCGATCTCCTGCACCAGCGCCTCCAGCAGCACGTGCTCGTTGAGGGACTCGTAGTCGGCCAGTGGGTTGCCGTTTAGCAGCGCGCGCATGGTGGCCTTCTCGTAGGCCAGCGGGTCCGCTTCGGGCGTCTCGGCCACAGGGGCCGGGTCTGGTTCCGGCACAGGGGGCGCCTGGGGTGGGGTGGCGGCGTTCACCCATGCCACAAAGCCGAAGAAAGCCAGCAACAGGGCAAAAAAAATGGCCGCAGCGATAACAAAGCCTGCCCGCCTGCGGCCAGGCCGCTTGCGGGTGGGGCGCCTTGTGTATACTGTTTTACGGCTGGGGTTTTCCATTCTGTTTCCTTTCGGCCGCAAGCTCTGCCTCCAGCTGGCGCACGCGTTCTTCCAGCAGGGCCTGCGTTTGGGCCAGGCGGCTGATGCGCGCGGTAAAGCCGGTGACGATGGTGGACAGGCTGAGCAACAGCAGCAGCACAAAGGCCAAAATGACACTGAAGACCAGGTTGGCGGGCACCTCCACGCCGAAGATGTCCCGCAACACGGCCACGATGTAGGGGAAAACGGCGAACAGGATCATGGCGATGCCAAAGGCCAGCCAGATGATGGAATACTGGACGTTCAGCTTTTTGCGCTTGAGCAGCACCAGGATGATGACGAGGTAGACAAGACCCCCGATGATGACAGAGATGCGTAGCGGCAGGGGGATGTTCAGCATGCTGTGGCACCCCGCTTTCGGCTTTGGATGAGGCGGTAGACCACCAGTGAAATACAGACCTTGAGCATGTAGTAGGCGCCGGCCAGCGGGCCGATGGAGCTCTCGCCGCCCTGCCGCTCGTGCATGCGCACGGGCACCTCGCCCACGCGGTAGCCGTTCAGCACCGCGGTGATGATGGCCTCGGGCTCGGGGTAGTCCTGGGTGTAGTGCTCGGCGTAAAGGGCGGTGAGCGCCTTGCCGCAGGCGCGGTAGCCGGAGGTGACGTCCTTCACTTTGGCCCCGGTGAGCACGCGGATGAGCACGCTGAGCACCTTGATGCCAAAGCGGCGCAGGCCGCTGGTTTGAAAGCCCTCTTTGGTGATGAAGCGGCTGCCGATGCACATGTCCAGCTTTCCCTCGGCCACCGGCGCGATGACGTCGGCCAAAAAGGCGGGGTCGTGCTGGCCGTCGCCGTCCATCTGCACGGTGATGTCGTAGCCGTGGGCCACGGCGTAGAGGTAACCGCTCTGCACGCCGCCACCGATGCCAAGGTTGATGGGCAGGTTCAGATGACGGTAGCCGTTTTGCTGCAAGATGTGCGCGGAGGCGTCGGTGGAGCAGTCGTTGACCACCAGGAAGTCGGCCTGCGGGCAGCTGGCCTGCAAGCGCGTGACCACCTGTTCGATGTTGGCCTCTTCGTTGTAGCAGGGGATGATGACGAGTGTTTTCATTTTCCCTCCAGGATGAAACGCTCCAGTTTTTCCAAAAGCGGCGCGCGGCTGAAGTGCTGCCGAAAATAGGCGCGGCCCGCCTTGCCCATGTCGGTGCGCTTTTCCGTCGGCATGGTGGCCAGCCTCAGGATGTTGGCGGCAAGGGCCTCGGCGTTGCCGGCCGGCGAGACCAGCGCGGCGCCACAGGCGCTTGCGATGCGGGCGCCCTCACCGTCCATGGCGATGAGCAGTGGCCGCCCGGCGGCCAGGTAGCTGGTTACTTTGGCCGGCACGGTGAGGCCCAGGTTTTCGCTGGCGGCAAGCCCGGCAAACAGCGCGTCGGCCACGCCCGTCCAGCGGGGGATGTCCTGCGCGGGCACCTGCCCGCAAAAGACGAAGGCGTCTTCAAGGCCGTGGCGGGCGATGTCGGCCTCGAGCTGGGCGCGGGCCATGCCCTCGCCCAGCAGCAGCACGCGCAGGGCGAGGGTGGGCTGCTGCTTGCGCGCCAGCGCCACCGCCGCAACAAGGCTGGAGAGGTCCTGCGCGGGGCTGATGTTGCCGGCGAACAGGATGTTGAAAGCGCCGGCAAAGCGGGCGCGCAGGGTCTCGTCGGGAATGTCTTCAAGGTAGAAGTCCTCGCCGTACTGCGGAATGACGGCGATCTGCGGCGGGCGCTTGGCCGTTTGGGCCACCTCGCGCAGCCGCGCGCCCAGCGCGTCACTCATGGCGATGAGGCGGGTGCAGCGGCGGTAGTGCCAGTTGCTGACGCTTTTGGCGATGCCGCGCAGCGCCCGGTTTTTTACCGGGAGCACCGAGTAGAGATTGTCCGGCCAGAGGTCCAGCACATAGGTGGTGAGCGGGACGCGGTGGGCCTTGGCGTAGACGATGGCCGGGAAGATCATGAGCACGGGGCTGGTCTCATAGCAAAAGACGGCGTCGTACTTGCGGGGCGCCAGGCGCGGCAGGCTGAACAGCGCAAAAAACGGGAAAGAGACATAGTTTAGAAAGATGCGCAGCGGCGTGTTGCCCTTGCGGCGCACCTCGCCCGCGCGGAACAGCTGGGCGCCGGCGTGCTGCTGCCGGCGTGGGCCGGTGTAGCGGTAGCCGGGAAACCACTCGCCCGTGGGGTAGTTGGGCAGGCCGCACAGCACGTCCACCTCGATACCGTGCGCGATGAAGCCGTCGACGATGTCGTTGATGCGGAAATTCTCTGGCCAGTAGTGCTGACTGACCACCAGGATACGGCGCTTTTTCGCCGCGGGTGCTTCGCTCATGCGTCCTGCTTCCCCCAAACGGTGATGTCAACGATTTTGGCATAGCTTTGGATGAGGCGGATGACCTTGGCGCTGACGTTGAGGTCGGTGTAGTCGCGCGGCAGCGCGCACACTTCGCCATTTTCGAACATGGCCACGGCGAGGTCCATGGCTTGCTGCACGGCCGCCCCGGTGATGCCGCCGATGACGATGCTGCCGGCGTCCAGCGCCTCGGGGCGCTCGGTGGAGGTGCGGATGAGCACCGCCGGGAAGCCCAGCAGCGCGCTCTCCTCGCTCAGCGTGCCAGAGTCGCTGAGCACACAGTGGGCGTTCAGCTGCAGTTTGTTGTAGTCCAGAAAACCGAAGGGCGGCAGGCTTTGCACCAGCGGATGGAAGGCAAAGCCGCGCGCCTCGATGAACTTTTTGCTGCGGGGATGGGTGGAGTAGATGACCGGCAGGCCATGCTGCTCGGCGATGTGGTTCACCGCCTGCATCAGGCTGAGGAAGTGGGCCTCGTTGTCGATGTTCTCTTCGCGGTGGGCCGATAGCAGCACATAGCCGCCGGGCGCCAGCTGCATGCGCTGCAGCACGTCGCTTTGCTCGATGGCGCCGCGCTGCGCGGCGATGACCTCGGCCATGGGGCTGCCGGTGACGAAGATGGTCTTGCCGTCGATGCCTTCGTCCAGCAGATAGCGGCGGGCGTTTTCGGTGTAGGGCAGGTTGATGTCGCTGATGTGGTCCACGATCTTGCGGTTCACCATCTCGGAGACGTTCCAGTCCCAGCAGCGGTTGCCGGCCTCCA
>JBFXKS010000152.1:0-4950 GCA_050173515.1 Oscillospiraceae bacterium
GACGGCATCACCAGCCTGTCGGTGCGGCCTCTGCGGCTCATCACCTGGCTGGGTTTCTTCATCTCCATCGCCAGCTTCATCGCCGTCATCGTCATTGTCATCCAGTATTTTCTGGGCATGACGGTGACCGGCTGGAGCAGCACCACCTGCGCCATCTTCTTCATGGGCGGCGTGCAGCTGCTGTGCCTTGGGGTGCTGGGGGAGTATATCGGCAAGATATACAACGAGAGCAAGGGCCGCCCGCGCTACATCGTGGCGGAAAAGACCTTTGAAGACGGCGGGGGCGAAGAACATGTGGACTGACATCCTGTTCGATTTGGACGGCACGCTGACGGACTCGGCCGAAGGGGTGACGAACTCGGTGTGCTACGCGCTGCGCGAGATGGGGCTGCCCATTCCGCAGCCGGCCGTGCTGGAGCGCTTCATCGGCCCGCCGCTGGCGGAGTCTTTCCGGCAGGTGGGCGGCCTCGACGCGGCGCAGACCAAGCTGGCCGTGAAACACTTCCGGGTGTATTTTTCAAAAGAAGGCGTGCGGCAAAACACGGTGTACGACGGGATGTTCCCGCTGCTGGAGAAGCTGAAAAGCGCAGGGCGCCGGCTGTATGTGGCCACCAACAAGGCCGAGTTTTTTGCCCGGCGGGTGCTGGACATGCGCGGCCTGATGCCCTATTTCGATTTGGTGGCCGGCAGCGACCTCGTGCGCACAGACGAGACCAAGGCGGACATGGTGGCGCGGGTGCTGCAGCAAAGCGGCGCAGACCCCGCCGGCGCCGTGATGGTGGGCGACCGCCGGCACGACGTGGAGGGCGCAAAGGCCAACGGCATTGCGTGCGTGGGCGTGCTGTATGGCTATGGCAGCCGGGCCGAGCTGGCGGATGCCGGCGCGACCATCTTCGCCGAGACCGTGGCCGACCTGGGGCCGATCTCGCTGAACGGCCCCAGCTGAGCGCGGCCTGCCATGAGCAACAAAAGACCCGCCGAAAGCCCTGTAGCCCCGGCGGGTTTTTCTTTTTGTCGGTGATTGCCTGAAAACGGAAACGGCGCTTTAGTCGTGGTGGTGGCCGCAGTCGCACGCGTCGATCTCCAGCTCTATCTTCTCGCCACAGCCCGGGCACACCACGTCCCCGCTGAACAGCATCTCCTCGTCCAGGCGCACGATCTCCTGGCAGTTGGGGCAGGTGATCTCGTACAGCTCGTCCCCAAAGTCGCCGCCGATGTCGCCAAACACTTCCTCTTCCACATAGGCCAGGTCTTCGTCGATCTCCTCCACGGCGTCGCACAACTCGCCCAGGTCGGCGCCGATCTCCTCCACGTCGCTGGCCATCTCGCCCAGCAGTTCCAGCATCTCTTTGATGACGCGGGCCTCTTTTTTGTCGGTATCCAGCTCCAGGCCTTCGGCAAGGCCTTTGATGTAGGCGGCTTTTTCAGACAGATTCATGGGTGTTTCTTCCTCTCTTGGTTGGTGGTTGCCCATCACGCACGCTCCATATATTCGCCCGTGCGGGTGTCGATGCGGATGTCCTCGCCCTCGTTGATGAACAGCGGCACACGCACCTCGGCGCCGGTCTCCATCGTGGCGGGTTTCAGCGTGTTGGTGGCGGTGTTGCCCTTCATGCCCGGCTCGGTTTTTATCACCTTCAGCACCACGAAGTTCGGCGGCTCTACCCCGAACACGTTGCCCTTGTAAGACAGCACCTTCACCACCTCGTTCTCTTTCACGAAGCGGAAGCCGTCCGACAGGTCCTTCTCGTTCAGCGGTATCTGCTCGTAGCTCTCGGTGTCCATGAAATAGTACAGGCCGCCGTCCTCGTAAAGGTACTGCATGTCGCGGCGGTCTATCTGGGCCGACGGGAATTTATCGGAGGGGTTGTAGGTGGTCTCGGTGACCGCCCCGGTGATGACATTCTTGGTTTTGGTGCGCACAAAGGCACTGCCCTTGCCGGGCTTCACATGCTGGAACTCCACCACCTGAAGCACGTTGCCGTCCTGCTCGAATGTGGTGCCGTTTCTGAAATCCCCTGCAGAGATCATACCCATTCCTCCTCATCCTGTCATTCCCTAACATTCTATCGCATCACATGGGCTTTTTCAAGGCTTTTTTCGGCCCCGGCGGCTTTTGGCCCGGCCCGGTTTTCGCCCCGCTATAAAATCAGCAGTTCCTTGGGGCTTTGGGGCAGCGGGCAGGGGCCTTCATCGGTGACGAAAACGGTGTCCTCGATGCGGCAGCCGTAGTGCCCCTCCCAGTAGAGCCCCGGCTCCACCGTCAGCATCATGCCACTGCGCACCGTGTCGTGGCAGCGGTAGGACAGGCGGGGCGCCTCGTGGATCTCGATGCCCACCGCGTGGCCGAGCCCGTGGCCGAAGCTGCCCGGCAGGCCGGAGGCCGCCAGGATGTCCCGCGCCACTTTGTCCACGTCGCTGCACACCGCACCGGCGCGCAGCGCCTCCAGCCCGGCCAGGTGGGCACGCAGCACCATGTCGTAGGTGCGGCGCTTTTGCTCGCCCGGTTCGCCCAGCGCCACCGTGCGGGTCATGTCGGTGCAGTAGCCGTCCACTTTCGCGCCAAAATCCATGGTGATGAAATCGCCCTTTTGCACGCGGTATTCGCCCGGCACGCCGTGGGGCAGGCTGGTGTTGGGCCCGGCCACACAGATGGTGTCGAAGGCCACCTGCTGTGCGCCGTGGCTGCGCATATAGTGCTCCATCTCCAGCATCAGGTCCACCTCGCGCACGCCCTCTTTGATGAACGGCAGGATGTGCGTAAAGCACGCGCCGGTGATGGCCTGCGCGCGGCGCATGCGGGCCACTTCATCGGCGTCCTTTATCTCGCGCAGGCCGGCCAGCGCCTTGCCCAGCGCATCGCCGGTGTCGAAGGTGATGTCTGCAAATTTTTGCCGCAGACGGTTCCAGGCGGCCAGCGTGCTGCCGTCCTCCAGGTAAACATGGCGCACGTTCTCGCGCTCGAAGATGTCTGCCAGCTGGGCCAACGCGTTCTTCTCCAGCAGCACCTCGGCGTGCCGCACCTGCTTTTTGGCCAGCTCGATATATCGGGAGTCGATGATGTAGACGAGGTGGCCGGGCAGCACCAGCAGCGTGCCGGCGTCGCCGGCGTCGAAGTCCAGCAGGTAAAAGCGGTTGGCCTCGGTGCCGATGAGGGCCGCTTCGAAGCCGGGCGGCAGCGCCGCCACCAGCTTTTGGGCACGTTCGGGCAACATTGCAAGCACCTCCTGTGGCGTGTAGTCTTTATGGCAGGGGCCCGCCGTGGGCGCGCCGGATGGCGGCAGTGCGCTCACAGCAGCTTGCCGCCTTTTTTGTAGTAGCGCAGCAGGAAAGGCTTTTCCAGCACGCGCTTGAGGCGGATGGTGGGCTTGATGTCCCGGTACATGGGGCGCACCAGCAGCACCTGCACGCCGTACAGGCTGCCGGCCAGCTGGTCGGTGAATATTTGGTCGCCCACCAGCGCGATGGCGCTGCGGGGCAGGCGCCATTGGCGGCGAGCCTGCACCAGCCAGCGGGGCGAAGGCTTGCAGCAAAAGCTGGCAAAGGGCAGCCCCAGCTTTTTGGCAAAAGGGGCCACCCGGGCCTTGGTGTTGTTGCTGGCCAGCATCAGGCGGATGGCCCCTTCGCGCATGGCCTGCAGCCAGGCGGCGATCTCATCGCTGAGCTCCTGGCTGCCGTGGGCGGTGAGGGTGTTGTCGACGTCCAGCACCAGCGCCTTGATGCCGCGCGCGCGCAAAAAAGGCAGGGTGATGGCCGTGATGTGGCGAAAAACGCAGGTGGGCGTGAACAGACCCATGGGGCCTCCTTTTTCAAAAACCCGTACAAGCGGGAAAGAAAAAACGGGCCCCGGCGGGACCCGTTATGAACGCGCATGGCGCGAATCCGCATGGCTTATTTGAACTTGCGCTTGCGGGCCGCTTCAGACTTTTTCTTGCGCTTGACGGAAGGCTTTTCGTAGGCCTCGCGCTTGCGCACTTCGGCCAAAACGCCCGACTTGGCGCACGAACGCTTGAACCGGCGCAGCGCGCTGTCCAGCGATTCGTTGTCTTTTACCCGGATCTCCGACATCTTTGTCCCTCCCTAATGCCAAAAGGCAGGAGTTGGCCGTGCACAGAAACCATGGCCCCATGCAAAAACAGGGCCTACACAGCATTTAAATTATACACGCCCTGGCGCGGGGTGTCAACCGGGGAATGGGCAAAGCCCGGCGAAAAAGCCGCGCCGGCAGCCGGGCACGGATGGCATTGTGGAACCGAAGCACCTGCGGTTTTGCACGGATAGCCACATCACATTGCCGCGTAGGTACGGCTTGAATGCCCACCCGGCAAAGACGATGCCGCCCGTGCAGCGCCGAAATGGCGCCTTTGGGGCACAGAGCATTCGAATCCACAATGCCTAATAAATGGTCGTTCCGCTCTGCATTTTTCTCAGCTTCCTACAACGGGGGGTCATCGGGATGTGTGTCGCCGGGTGTTTCGGCGCCATCGAAGGCGGACGGGGCCTGCTCGTCTTTTGCACACACCCGGTCCAGGTGGCTCTCCTCTGCGTCTTGCTGCAGCTTGATGAGCGATGTTTTGATGCGTTCCAACTGCTTCAGCGTGTCGGTGATGCCGTTGAAGAGCAGGGTGTATTCGCGTTGCAGCTCGTCCATGCGCTTCACTCCTACCGCGTGCTGTGTTCACTAAACATAACATAGCACGGCGGGGCCCCCACCGCCTGTCGAATATTGTCGGAAGTCCTCAAACTTCGCCGCTTTGTGCGGCAGGGCGCACCGCTATTTTGCGGCGAAGTTCACCAGCTTGCCCGGCACCCATATCTCTTTGACCACACTATAGGGCTTACGGCGAATCGCCTCGGTGAGCTGCCCGCCCTCCTCGTAGCCCACATATCCAGGGGGTGCCCCAACAAGTCGGCTTGCGGCGTGCTTCTCCATATACTCACTCATGTCGA
>JBFXKS010000153.1:0-4942 GCA_050173515.1 Oscillospiraceae bacterium
TTTCTACAAGCCGCTGTACGCCGTGCAGATGGCCGACATGGCCCCGCTGGAGTACGAGACGGGCGGCATGGCGCTGGAGCTGGAAACAGGCTATGAGACGGGCATCATCTTGTGGCGGGACAGCGTGCGGGTGTTCCAGGGCACGGCCGCCGAATGGACGGACGCGCTGACGTTGGAAGCGGGCGTGTACGATCTGCAGGTGCACCACCACAGAGAAAAAGTGCGCGGAGAGCCCTATGGTGACTTCTGGGCCGAGGCGCGGTTCACGGTGCTGCCGGAGCCCGAACCGGAGCCTGAACCCGAGCCGAAGGCGGAGCCGCGCTTCGAGGCGGGCAGAACCAGCCTGCAGCAGGGCGACGTGTTCACCATGCGGCTGTGGGATCTGCCGGGCGAAGTGGTGCCGCAGGCGCAGACGGAGCTGGGCATGTCACGCTTCACGCCGGCGGGCGAGGGGGCCTGGTTTGCCGCGGTGCCGGTGGGCAACACGCGGGCGCCGGGCGACTATGCGGTGACGGTGCAGGCGGGCGAAGCACAGTGGGAGGCCGTGGTGACGGTGCTGCCGTTCGAGTTCGACGAGCAGAACCTGATCATCGACGTGACCGACCCGCAGATCACCGAGGCGAACAGCCCGGCCGCCTACGAGGAATACCGCCAGAAGATACCGCCGCTGTTCGAGACGGCGGACGACGAGCGCTATTGGGACGGCGTGTTCGAATGGCCGGCCACCGGGTGGATCTCCACCACCTTTGGCTCCATCCGCTACACCAACAGCGACTGGGACAACCCGCGCTTCCACTGGGGCATGGACATCGCGGCGGCCGAGGGCTCGCCGGTGGCCGCGCCGGCCAACGGCCGGGTGGTGCTGGCAGAGTACCTGCTGAACACCGGCAACACCATCGTCATCGAGCACGGCGGCGGGCTGAAGAGCTACTATTACCACATGTTCCAGCTAAACGTGGAAGCGGGCGACATGGTGCAAAAAGGTGACGGGCTGGGCCAGGTGGGCAGCACCGGCTACTCCACGGGCGCCCACCTGCACTTCGAGATACGCATCGGCAATCAGGCCATCAGCCCGGCCATGCTGTTTGAGGCGGACGCGGGGCTGTACAGCCTGGAGGAGGCGCCGCCGTCGTGACAAAAGCCGGGTCTCGGCATGAAAAAGCCGCCGTCTCTGCAAGAGACGGCGGCTTTTTTGACGGATTTGGCGGCAGAAGCTAGCCCTTGCCGGAGGCCGGCAGGCGCACCGCGGCGGGAAAGATGCGCACGTTCTTTTTCTGGCAAAGCGCCTGCATCTCGGCCGGCGGCTCGACGTCGGTGATGATCGCCTCCATCTTGCCGATGTCGGCGTAGCTGATGAGCGAGGAACGGCCGAACTTGCCCACGTTCATCAGCAGGTAGTTGTGCGCGCAGCGGGAGACCGCCATGCTTTTGATGTCCTGCTACTGCAGGGTGCAGTCGGTCACCTCGCCGGTGCGGGACAGGCCGGTGGTGGACATGAAGCTTTTTGTGATGTTGTAGCGCTCCAGCGCGTGCACGGTGACGGTGGAGATGAAGCTGCAAGAGGTGCGGTCCAGCTTGCCGGGCAGGCACAGAAGCGCGATGTTTTCGTACTGCATGACCGTGTTCACGGCGATGAGGCTGTTGGTGATGACCGTGACCTGCTTTGCCGGGTCGATGTATTCGATGAGCAGGCTGGCGGTGGTGCCGGAGTCGATGTAGATGATGTCGAAATTGTCCACAAAAGAGGCGGCCAGGCGTGCGATGGTACGCTTGCCGTCCAGGTTGCGCAGGCGGCGTTCCTCCAAAGGCTGCAGGGATGATTTCTGTGCACAGGTGACCCCGCCGTAGATTTTTTTGATGGTGCCTTTGCTGACAAGCGTGGCGATGTCCTGGCGCACGGTGTTGATGGAGACGTTGAAATGTTCGCAGAGCTGGTTCATCGTAACGGTGCGGTTTTCGATGATATATTGTTCCATTTGGTCGATGCGGTGTGTTTTCAAGATAACTCTCCCCCTTGCAGGCGTTCTTGAAAGCTAAACGGCTCGTGTGCATATAGTAGCATGTAAGCATGCGGAAAGCAATGCTTTTTTTATCAAGTTACAGGTATGTTTTTGGTGGATTGCGTGTGACTTATCGGCAGTTGGGGGAGCGCATTGCCCGTTTGAAACGGAAAAAGGCCGGGGCAGATGCCCCGGCCGGTGAGAAAAATAATGTAAGTGCGTGAAAATTCGAGACGAATCCCCGGGCGCGCTATGCCTGCTGGGCCTTGCGCAGGGCCGCCACGATGGCGTTTTCGATCTGGTCGACGTCGAAGGGCTTGCCCACGTGGGCATTCATGCCCGCGTCCAGGGCGCGCTGGACGTCCTCCTTGAAGACGTTGGCCGTCATGGCGATGATGGGAACGGTTTTGGCGTCGGGGGCGGCGGACACGCGGATCTGGCGGGTGGCCTCGTAGCCATCCATCACCGGCATCTGGATGTCCATGAAGATGAGGTCGTAGCGCTGGCGGTTCATCAGGAACATGTTCACGCCCACCAGCCCGTTTTCAGCGATGTCCACCTTGGCGCCGAGGCCGGCCAGCATGTTTTCGGCCACCAGCTGGTTGATCTCGGAGTCCTCCACCAGCAAAACGGTCTTGCCGGAGAGATCCGGCTTCTCCGCCGCCTCGTGAACAGGCATGTCGCCGGCCTCCAGCTGGTCGGGGGCTATTTTCAGCCAGGTGTTGAAGATGAACTCGCTGCCCTGGCCGGGGGCGCTTTGCACGCTGATGTGCCCGTCCATCAGCTCGACCAGCTGCTTGGAAATGGCCAGGCCCAGCCCGGTGCCGCCGTAGAGCTGGTTGGCGTTCTTGGCCTGCTCGAACGGCTCGAACAGGCGGTTTTGCATGGACGGGTCGATGCCGATGCCGTCATCCCGCACGCGCCATTCAAGGTTGCAGATATTGTCGCGCACGTCCAGCAGGCGCACGGTGAGGGCGATATGGCCGCCTTCGGGGGTGAACTTGACCGCGTTCGACAGCAGGTTCACCACGATCTGGCGCAGGTGGATGCTGTCGCTGTAAACCGTTTTGGGCAGGTCGGGCGCAAGGTCCACGGTGAACTGCTGGTGCTTGTCCTCCACCTGCGGCAGAATGATCTTGCGGACTTTCTCGACCTCGTCGGCGAGGATGACGGGCGCCATGTCGAACACGATCTTGCCGGACTCGATCTTGGACAGGTCCAGAATGTCGTTGATGAGGTGCAGCAGATGGGCGGAGGAGGAGGTGATGCTCTCGAGGTAGCCTTTGATCTGGTCGATGTCGCCGGAGTCCTTGGCCATGCGGCACAGGCCGATGATGGCGTTCATGGGCGAGCGGATCTCGTGGCTCATGCGGGACAAAAACTGGCTTTTGGCCTGGTTGGCCTGTTCCGACTGGAGGGCCTTGCGCCGGTAGAGCGAAAGGCCCAGGATGCCGGTGATGAGCGCGACGATGACCGAGAATATCTGAACGGCGGTGAGCACCAGCATGCTCTCGCGGGTGAAGAGGATCTGCTCGTCGGACATGTCCACCCCGGCCACACAGTACACCTGCCCGTCGGCGTCGTAGACGGGGGCATAGGCGGCCAGGATGCCCTCCCAGTTGATGGAGTAGTTGCCGATGTCGCTGCTGGAGGCCGTGCCGGTCAGGGCTTTGGCCGGGGCGGGCTCCATGTCCACCAGTTCACTATTCAGGTTGACCTGCGTGGAAAGGTCCCAGTCGTTGTCCACCACAAACTGCAGCTTGCCGTCCTTGGGGCGCAGGTAATAGGTATAAAGGATGTTGGCCTCCCGGGTGAACGCATCCAGGCGCTGCTTGATTTCATTATAGAGGGGCTTTTCCATGTCGGCCGGGTCCTGAAACTGCTCCAGCTCCTCCACCGTGACCAGCTTTGCGGCAGAGCGCGCCACGGCCAGCAGGCGCTGTTGGGTGTTGAACGCCAGCATCTGGGAGGAGCTGTTCATCAAAAAGTTGGATAGCACAGAAATGAGCAACACCAGCAGCGTGGAGGTGAAGAACAGCAGGATGATGGCGTTGTTCTTGAGGAATCTTCGCATGCAATAGGCTCCGTTCGTGACACTTTAGACGATATAAGACATTATACAGGAAAAGCCCAGTGAGCGCAAAGGGAATCAAGAGGTGAAAAAGAACGTAAAAGAGTGGTTATTGTTGAAGCATTTCGCTGAGGGGCACAGGAAGCGATGGGATGGGCACAGGCAGGGGCGCGCCGCTGGTCAAAAAGGGAAAAGTTTTTTGGGGTTTTCTGCCCGGGCACGGAAACGTGCAGAGGGAATTTGGGTGTGAAAAAGAGGCGAGCCGAAGCTTTTTGAAGCGAAGACATGCGAAATTTCTGATGAGTGAAAGCCTATATATAGGCGAAAAACATAAGAGAAGCCACATAGCCTACCAGATATGGTAGTTGCATGAAGGCAAGCTATGTGTCCATACATGACACGACTTATGTCGGTATAGTGTCTGTGTGCGTGTGGTTAGCCAAACGCCTTGATGACAATTGAAAAACAGGGCGGAAAAGAAGCGATTCCTGCCATAGAGAAAGAAAAAGGACAGTTTTTTGAAGCCTATGGAAGGGGTATGGACAGGAGACGATGAAAAGCCAGTGGCCAGCCGGTTGGCCAAGACCATCTGTACACCGGATGAAAAAGACGTAAAAAAATAGTGAAATCGTACCATTGCCGAAAAAGATGTGCTATACTATTTCCACCAGATTTTCAGGTGAAAAATCAGCGTTTATGCTGAGCAAAGGGAGAGAGCCATGGACGAGACACAAAAAGCATATCTGGATTTGGAGGCTGGGTTGGGCCGGGTGCGGAACAACCAGGCTTTATATAAAAGGATGCTGGGCCTTTTCATGAACAGCACCGAGTTTGAGACCTTTGAAGCGCGCTTGGCGGAGAAGGACTACAA
>JBFXKS010000154.1:0-4929 GCA_050173515.1 Oscillospiraceae bacterium
ACGCCTGCCGGTGCATCGGTGCGTGCGGCCTGGCGCCGGTGATCATGGTGGGGGACGACGTGTATGGCCGGCTGACCGGCGACAGCGACGAGCTGGAGAAGATACTGGCCAGATATTGATGAGGGGCGGAGGCTTTTGATGCAGGAGCTTTCGATGAACATCCTGGATGTGGCGGAGAACGCCGTGGCTGCCGGGGCCACGCTGATAGCGATAGCGCTGGAGCAGGACACAGCGGCCATGCGCCAAACGCTGCGCATAGAGGACAACGGCCGCGGCATGGACGCCGCCACGGTGCAGAAGGTGACCGACCCGTTCTACACCACCCGCACCACGCGCGACGTGGGGCTGGGGCTGCCGTTTTTGAAGATGGCGGCCGAGATGACCGGCGGGGCACTGGCCATAGAGAGCACCCCGGGCAAGGGCACCTGTGTTTCGGCCAGTTACGGGCTGGGCCACATCGACCTGATGCCGCTGGGAGACATGGGCGGCACGGTGGCCGCGCTGGTGCAGGCCCGGCCAGACATCGACATCGATTTCAGCTTTTGCCGGGATGGCGCGGTCTTCCGCTTCACCACCGCAGAGGCCCGCGAGATATTGGGCGGCGTGTCGCTGGGCGAAGCCGCCGTGGCACAGTTTATAAAAAGCTACGTGGACGAGGGGATAGAGGCGGCCCGGCAGGCCGGCTGACACAGCCGGCAACGCGCACAGCCGGGTGCGCTGCACAGAAACAGCGCAATCACAAACAGAAGGAGCGCAGGTATTTATGAAGAGTCTTCAAGAGCTGGCGGCCATTCGGGACCGCATGAAGCAGACGGTGAATGCCAGGGAAGAAGCCCACGGCAGCACCCGTGTGGTGGTGGGCATGGCCACCTGCGGCATTGCCGCGGGCGCGCGCCCGGTGCTGAACGCGTTCACCGAAGAGGTGGCCCGGCGCGAGCTGGATGACATTCTGGTGACGCAGACCGGCTGCATCGGTATTTGCCAGTTTGAGCCGGTGGTGGAAGTGTACCGCCCGGGCGAGGAAAAGGTGACCTATGTGAAGATGACCCCCGAGCGGGCACAGCGCGTGGTGACCGAGCACCTGATGGGCGGCAAGCCGGTGACGGAATTCACGATAGGGGCCGCGGCCCGGTAATATAAGGAGGAGTGCACTATGTACAGAAGCCATGTGATGGTGTGCGCCGGTACCGGCTGCACATCCAGCGGCTCTGTGGCTGTTGCGGAGGCGTTTGAGCGGGAGATAGAAAAGGCCAAGCTGGACCAGGAGGTGCGGGTGATCCGCACCGGTTGCTTTGGGCTGTGCGCGCTGGGGCCCATTGTGGTGGTGTACCCCGAGGCCAGCTTTTACAGCATGGTGAAAGAGAGCGACGTGGGCGAAATAGTGAACGAGCACCTGCTGAAAGGCCGGCCGGTGACGCGTTTGCTGTACGACGAGACCGTGGGCGAGGACAACACCATCAAAAGCCTGGACGAGACCAGCTTTTATAAAAAGCAGCTGCGCATCGCGTTGCGCAATTGCGGCGTCATCAACCCCGAGGACATCGACGAGTACATCGGCTTCGACGGCTACCAGGCGCTGGGCAAGGCGCTGACCGAGATGACGCCGGACGAAGTGATCGAGACGATCTTGGACTCGGGCCTGCGCGGGCGCGGCGGCGCGGGCTTCCCCACAGGCCTCAAATGGAAGTTTGCCTCGGGCGAGCGCGGCAAGGTGGAAAAATATGTGTGCTGCAACGCCGACGAGGGCGACCCCGGGGCCTTTATGGACCGCTCTATTCTGGAGGGCGACCCGCACGCGCTCATCGAGGCGATGGCCATCGCCGGGTATGCCATCGGTTCGAGCAAGGGTTATGTGTACGTGCGCGCAGAGTACCCCATCGCGGTGAAGCGCCTGAGCATCGCCATCGAGCAGGCCAAGCAGTATGGCCTGCTGGGCGACAACATCTTCGATACGGGCTTCGCCTTCGATCTGGAGATCAAGCTGGGGGCCGGCGCCTTTGTGTGTGGCGAGGAGACCGCCCTGATGACCTCGATAGAGGGCAAGCGCGGCGAGCCGCGCCCGCGCCCGCCGTTCCCGGCGGTGAAGGGGCTGTTCGGCAAGCCCACCATTTTGAACAACGTGGAGACCTACGCCAACGTGCCGCGCATCATTTTGCTGGGCGCGGAGTGGTTCAAGGGCATCGGCACCGAGAAGAGCAAGGGCACCAAGGTGTTCGCGCTGGGCGGCAAAATCAAGCACACGGGCCTGGTGGAGGTGCCAATGGGCACCACGCTACGCGAGATCGTGGAGGAGATCGGCGGGGGCATCCCGGGCGGCCACAGCTTCAAGGCGGCCCAGACGGGCGGGCCTTCGGGCGGGTGCATCCCGGCCAGCCTCATCGACACGAAGATCGACTACGACAACCTGCTGGAGATCGGCTCGATGATGGGCTCCGGGGGCCTTATCGTGATGGACGACACCACCTGCATGGTGGACATCGCACGCTTCTTTTTAGACTTCACCGTGGACGAGAGCTGCGGCAAGTGCACGCCGTGCCGTGTGGGCACCAAGCGCCTGATGGAACTGCTCATCAAGATCACCGAGGGCAAGGCCGTGCACGAGGACATCGACAAAATAAACGACCTGGCACAGTTTATTAAGGAAAACAGCCTGTGCGGTCTGGGCCAAACGGCGCCGAACCCGGTGCTGTCCACTCTGCGCTACTTCCGCGACGAATACGAGGCGCACATCGACCACAAGCACTGCCCGGCGGGCGTGTGCAAGGCGCTGCTGGAATACACCATCGACGCCGAGAAGTGCGTGGGCTGCACGCTGTGCGCGCGCAACTGCCCCACCGACGCCATTGCGGGCGAGGTGAAGAAGCCCCACGTGATCGACCACGAGAAATGCATCAAATGCGGCCTGTGCATTGAAAAATGCAAATTCGGCGCCGTGAGCAAAGGGTAAAGGAGGAGAGAGACGATGGCCAAAGCAAAAAAGATCACTGTGAAGATCAACCAGACCGACTATAAAGTAGACGCCGGCATCACCGTGCTGGAAGCCTGCCACCAGGCCAAAGTGCATGTCCCCACCCTGTGCTGGATGCGCGAGATGAACGAGATAGGGGCCTGCCGCATGTGCATGGTGGAGGTGAAAGGCGCCAAGACCCTGGTGACCAGCTGTGTGTACCCGGTGAACGACGGCATGGAGATCGTGACCAACAACGAGCGGGTGCTGCGTGCGCGTAAAACCAACCTGGAACTGTTGCTTTCCACCCACGACCAGAACTGCCTGAGCTGTATTCGCAGCACGGACTGCGAACTGCAGACGCTGTGCCACGAGTATGGCGTGGACGGCATGCGCTTTATGGGCGAGCGCCCGCATTTCGAGCTGGAGACCTCTACTTTGCACCTGGTGCGCGACAACAACAAGTGCATTTTGTGCCGGCGCTGCGTGGCCGCGTGCCAGCGGCAGGTCAGCGTCATCGGCCCCAGCGAGCGCGGCTTTGAAACGCACATCGCCTGCGCATTCGAGGCGGCGCTGGGCGACACGGCGTGCATCTCCTGCGGGCAGTGCATCGTGAACTGCCCCACCGGCGCGCTGGTGGAGCGGGACGACACCGACAAGGTGCGCGCCGCGCTGAACGACCCCAACAAAACGGTGATCGTGCAGACGGCGCCGTCCATCCGCGCCACGCTGGGCGAGGAGTTCGGGCTGCCCATAGGCACCAACGTGGAGGGCAAAATGGTGGCCGCGCTGCGGCGGCTGGGCTTCGACAAGGTGTTCGACACCGATACCGCCGCCGACATCACCATCATGGAAGAGGCGAACGAGTTTTTGGAGCGCGTGAAAGAGGGCGGCACGCTGCCGCTGCTCACCTCGTGCTGCCCGGGCTGGAGCAAATACTGCGAGATCAGCCACCCGGACATGTTCGAGAACATCTCGTCGTGCAAAAGCCCGCAGGGCATGATGGGCGGGCTGATAAAGACCTATTGGGCCGAGCGCAACAATGTGCACCCGGGCAACATCGTGGTGGTGAGCGTGATGCCCTGCACGGCCAAGAAGTTCGAGCTGGACCGCTACGACATGTGCGCGGCGGGCGAAGGCTATATGGACAACGACATCGCCATCACCACGCGCGAGCTGGCCCGCATGATCAAGCGGGCGGGGCTAGAGTTTGACGCCTTGCCCGACGAGGATTTCGACGAGGCGCTGGGCGTCTCCACCGGCGCGGCCGTCATCTTCGGCGCGTCGGGCGGCGTGCTGGAGGCGGCGCTGCGCACCGCGGCCGAGGTGCTGACCGGCACCGAGCTGCCCTCACCCGACTTTGAAGAAGTGCGCGGCAGCGAGGGCATCAAGGAGGCCACCTACCAGGTGGCCGGCATCGACCTGCGGGTGTGCTCGGTGTCGGGCATGGCCAACGTGGAGAAAGTGCTGCGCGCCGTGAAAGCGGGCGAAGCCTTCTACCACATCATCGAGATCATGGCCTGCCCCGGTGGGTGCATCAACGGCGGCGGCCAGCCCAGCCAGCCGGCCAGCGTGCGCAACTGGGTGGACCTGAAGGCCAAGCGCGCCGGCGCGCTGTATCGCGACGACGTTGCCAAGGCCGTGCGCAAGAGCCACGACAACCCGCTGGTGAAAGAGATCTATGCAGATTACCTGGGTGAGCCGGGCAGCGAAAAGGCCCACCACATCCTGCACACCAGCTACCACGCACGCACACCGAAATACTAGGCAGCTTTTCAAAAGGCCTCCGCCAACGCGGAGGCCTTTTTTGTGGTGTATCGGGGCATTTTTGCCGATTTTTCGGGGATTATTTTCAGTTTGTTCTTATTCTTTTTACACATTGAAATAGAAACGCTGTATAATAAACGCACAGAAAATGGGAGTCTGAATTTTAGCATGACAACGCGAAAGGAAAGAGTGAAATGGCCGAGAAGAATAAGTAA
>JBFXKS010000155.1:0-4794 GCA_050173515.1 Oscillospiraceae bacterium
TTTTGGCTTTGCCGCAGGCAAAACAAAAGCACACCGCCGCAGCCCAAAGCCGCACCCTTGCGGTGCGTGCAAGGGCTGGGAGCGAAGCGACCGCGGCGGGATGGGTGCGAAGCACGAGCGATGGCTTGCGAGCGTAGCGAGCAAACATCGCGAACCCGGGGTGCTTTAGCACTGCTTTTGGCTTGTGAGCGCAGCGAACAAACAAAAGCACACCGCCGCAGGCCGAAGCCGTAAGGCGAGGGCTGGGAGCAAAGCGACCGCGGCGGGTAGGCGCGGCGAACGTCCCCAAGGCGCGTGACTGCGAGCGACAGCGAGCGTTTCGGAGCGCATCCGAGCGAAGCGAGGCGACAAGCGCGGAGATGCCGCAGAGGCTGCAAAGCAGCCGAGCAGCGGAATGGGTGCTTTAGCACTGCTTTTGGCTTTGCCGCAGGCAAAACAAAAGCACACCGCCGCAGCCCAAAGCCGCACCCTTGCGGTGCGTGCAAGGGCTGGGAGCGAAGCGACCGCGGCGGGATGGGTGCGAAGCACGAGCGATGGCTTCGGAATTTTTACGGCACAGGTTATTTTAAGAAAGGTCAAGAACAAGGACCAAGGGGCTTCGGCCTGTGCCCTTTATTCAAATGGCGCGGCCGGCAATGAAACAGAATCCCGCCCTTAGCACATCGCCTGCGCTATGCTCACACTTCCTGCAAGCCATCGCGAGCAAACCCTCGCCTACATCCCTTTGGGGAAAGCGCACCAGCGCAGTCCCCATTTTTTTGCTGTGCACGCACGCGTCAAGCGTCTTGCATCCTCGCCCTGCCGCCTTTTTCCAAAAACCTTTCAGCTTTCTTTCAGCAAACGGTGCTATCCTTTTTGTAAAGTCCTTTGAATGGACCGTTTCGGTATGTCTTAGCAAAAGAGATAGGGAGCAGGCTATGGATATTCAAAAATCAGGAAACATAGGCACAGAGCAAGCGCGCACACGCAGCCAGCAGCAGGCGGTAGAGCGCAAACCCGAGCAGGGGGAGCAGCAGAAAGCGGCCCAGGGCACCAAGATACCCACCGGCGCAAACAGCGGGCAAGAAAACGCCGCCGCATCTGTGGGCAAAGAGACCAAAGGTGCGCCCCGGCAGCAGGCCGATGCCTCTGCACAAGCTGCTGCGGCATCGCCCACCACCGCCCAAACGTCGGCCAGCGCAACCACCACTTCAGAGGATGACGCCGCCTACCAAGCCATCGTGCAAAAGGCCGACAACGGCCAGACGCTGACCAGCTCGGAACTGAGCCAGCTGCGCACAAAAGACCCTGCCCGCTACAACAGGGCCGTGAAGGCGATGGAGGCGCGGTAGAACCTGCGCAGCCAAATGGAAAGCGACCCCAACCATGCCAGCCGCGCGGCAAAAGAGGCCGTGGACGCGGTGCGGGCGCAGGCCCAGCAGGACAGCGCCGCTGTCTCCGGCGCCCATGGCACCATGGATAGCGCCGCACCCATCGTCAGGGCCCTGAACGATGAATACAACAGCTTCGCCCGGCAGTACGACCAAGTGCTGTTCGAGGCCTCGGCCGCCGCCGAAGACGAGTAGTCTACGATACAGGCGCCGGTGCTTGCCGGGGGGGCAGAACCGCCGGCACGAGCGCGCGCTGCTGAAAAACACCGCACGCACGGCCTGGCGCACGAGGCTAGCAAGCCGCACAAAAACAGGCAGCCACACCTGACGTGGCCGCCTGTTTTTTTATGCACTTTTTTACCAAACGCCGCTTTTCAGGGTGGGCAGCACCCTTTTGTCAGGTCACCTTCACCTTGAACTTCGCGCTTTTGCCGTTGGCCGCCTTCACCGTGATGGTGGTCGTGCCCTTTTTCTTCGCCTTTATCTTGCCCTTCTTGCTCACCGTGGCCACCGTGGGCTTCGAGCTCTTCCAGGTGAACGTGGTGCTGACCACCTGCCCTGCGGCGTTCAGCGCCTTGGGCGTGACGGTAGCCGATTTCTTGCGTTTCAGCTTCAGCGTGCCGCTCACCGCCTGGCCTTTTTGCTCCAGTGTCACTTTTTTGGTGGGCGCCACCACCTTCACGGTGATGGAGGCACTCTTGTCGCCGGCCTTTACGGTTATTTTTGCACTACCCTCTTTTTTGGCAGTCAGCTTGCCTGCGATGTCCACTTCCAGCACACTGGGCTTCTTACTGCTCCAGCTCATCGCCGCCCCCGTGGCATTGCTGGGGCTTATTTTCGCCTTCAACTGCTTGGTGGCACCTACTTCCATCTTTTTAGGTGGCTTGCTGAGAGCCATCTTGGTCACCTTCACCATCTTGCTGCCTTTCTTCAGCACCGTCACCTTCATGCTGGCACTCTTGCCGTCTATCGTAGTGGCCGTGATGGTGGCACTGGTTTTTTTCTTCAGGTTTTTGGCGGCTGTTATTTTTCCGCCTTGGCTTACTGTGGCCACCTTGGTGTTGCTGCTGGCCCACGTGAGGCCACTGGAGGTGGTGGTCCCATCTGACAAATAGGCCACCGCGCGCGCCGTGCTCTTTTTACCGGGCGCCATGCGCAGGCTTGTTTGGGCCATTTTTACGCTGGTGGTTGGGGCATACACTGTAATGGAACAGTTTGCGATGACCCACCCCGCCGTGGCTGTGATATATGTGTGTCCCGGCGCCACCGCGGTCACCAGCCCATTTTTGTCCACCGTTAAAACATTGGCGTCCGTGGTCGTCCAGGTAACCTGCGCCTGCGCCGCCTCAGCCGGAGTTACTGTGGCAGTCAACTGCAGCTTGTCCCCTATAACCATCGTGTGGTTGCTTTTGTTTAGCTTGATATCGGTGGGATCCGGCGGCGGCGGCGGCTCCGGCACCACATGCACCACACAGGAAGCGGATATATTGGTTCCTACGATGGTGGCGGTAATGGTGGCGGTGCCTATCTGATAGGGATGCAACTCTTCTCCGCTAACATTTACCACACTATTATTGCTACTTGTCCAGTCAATGATGACATCCGTGCCCGCCGGTTTCAAGGTATAGCCCAGTGAATACGTGGAGCCATATGAGTACAGCTGCAGCACGCTCTTTTCCAGCGTGAAAGAGTCTATCCGCATTCTCAGCACGGCATAGTTGTTCTTCAGCTCGGCAGAGTAGCCCACCGGGAAGCGGAAAACCGCGAGGTCTGCCGCGTGAAGCGTATGGCCCGGCCCCGGAACGACGAAGATGTCGTCTTTGTAGCGCGGCAGAGAATATGCGCCTTCCAGGTTAATGTTGGCGCCGCTGGTGAACGCGCCGGCCACATTGATGGGCGTTTTGGAGCCATTGTCTCCCATATACAGTTTGTTGTCATTCGCGTTCACACCCACGCGCACACTGCCGGACAGCGCCAGCGTTCCGCTTATCCAGTTGATCCCATACTCCTTGCACCCGGTGATGGTGCCGCCGGAAATCACAGCTGAGTCGCCCACCAACCGGAGGCCCGTGTCCATGTTGCGGATGGTGCCACCCGTAATCTCGCAACTTCCATGTGCCATGATGCCCTCGTCGCCGTTTTCAATAACGCCACCGCTTATGATGAGCGTGGAAGCACCATATGATGCCACTTGCACGGATCCACCTGTGCAGCCGCTGATGGTTCCTCCGCTCAATGTGACATTACAGGGGGCATATATGCCACCTCCATTAGACGAAACGCAGGCCTTTATGAGCCCGTCGCTCATGCTCAAGGGCGCGTAACTGGTATAGACAGCGCCACCTGCGTTCGCCGCTTTGCAATTTTGAATAGTGCCACCCTCAATCGAAATCTTCCCTGAGATATCTGTTTTGCAGATGCCACCGCCTCGAAAAGCGCTGCAACCATCGATCAGCCCGGCGGTCATGGTGAGGCTGGCATTCCCACTTAAATAAACGCCACCGCCATAGTCGGACTCGCAGCCGATGATGGTGCCGCCCTGTAGCGAGACCGTGCCCGCAGTGGCCGCAATGCCGCCACCAGTTATGTTGTAACCGGTGGTGAGCACCTTGCAGTTTTCTATTTTGCTGCCGGCCAGCATTGTTATCTGGCCTTCACTGTACACCGCGCCGCCATAGGTGGCCGCGCCCGTGGAGAAGGGATAGCGGGACTTGTTCTTCAGCACGGCGCCCGAGCCCAGCCGCAGCCCAGCCGACGCACCCACCGAGAGGATGCCACCGTAGATGCTGCCCGAGCCGTCCAGCACGATGTTCTGCAGGGTGAGCGTGGCCGAGCCCGTTACATTCAGCATGGGCGTGTCGGTGGCAAAAGACGTTTGCTTGATGGTAAACGGGCCGCCGGCCGACGTGATGGTGACGCTTTTGTCCACGGTGACCGTGGCCGAAAGCACCAGGCTGTTGTCCTTCACCTGGATGGTGCCGCCTGCGTCCACCTTGGCCATGGCCCCGGCCAGCGTGTTGGCGTGGGTGGCCGTCTCACCGCCCGCGCCCACTGTCACTGTGGCGCTTTGCGGCGTGGCTTCGGCCTCTTCTTCGTCCAGCTCGTCCTCGGGCGTCTCTTCTTCCAGCTCGCCTTCGGGCGCCTCTTCTTCCAGCTCGGCCGGCGGCGCCGCTTTGCGCGGCGTCGTCTGTTGTGGCGCTGCCCGAAGCCCCACCGGTGTCTTCGCCCGGCACCTCGCCGCTGCCCGACGTGTCCTCCGAGGCCTCCGAGGCCGTTTCCGCCCTGGCCGAAAGCGCAAACGCGCCGTCCGGCACCATGCACAGGCTCAGCAGCATCACCAGCGCCAGCGCGGCCGCCAGCAGTTTCTTTCCCCATCTGTTCATCGTTTCCATACCGCTCCCTCTTTTGGTAGGTCATCCGCACT
>JBFXKS010000156.1:0-4747 GCA_050173515.1 Oscillospiraceae bacterium
CGGTCGCGCCTTTTACGCCCGGCCGCCCAAAAGCGCCCGAACGGGGCTTTTTGCGGGAAAACGGCAGAGGATGCGTCTGCCGTTTTTAGGAAAACTATTTGGTTATCTCAGCCGCTTTCATCGCCATTGTCTTGATGATGTTGATGGTGGTGATGTTGGCGTTGTAGCTGTGCGAGGCGGCCATCAGGTCCACTATCTCCTCGGCGCGGTCCACGTTGGGCATCAGCACATAGCCGTCCTCGTCCGCGTCGGGATGGGCCGGGTCGTACACCGGCACAAAATCGCTCTCGTCGCGTATCACCTCTTCCACGCGCACGCCGCCGCCGGCGATCTTGTAGGCCTCGCGCTCCAGCGCCGTCCTGAAAGACGTGGTGGCGCCGCCGCCCGAGGCCACCGAGGTGAGGCCCCTCTCCTGAAACACCGTTAGCCGGCGGCGGTAGGGCTCGCCGTTTTCGGTGCGGGTGGTATCGATGTTCGAGATATTCTGCGCGATGATGTCCATGCGAAAGCGCTGCGCAGTGAGCGCCGAAGTGGAGATGTCCAGGGTGCTGAGAAACGACATAAGCCCGCCGTCCTTTCGCTGTGCGTTTTAAATGCGTGCGCCCAAAGGGGCTTTAAGTCTTCATGTTGGTGATGGCCGTGTTGATGGCGCTGTAGTGGCCGGAGATCCTGTCCAGCAGATAGCTGTATTGCGCATAGGTCTTCCACAGCTCGGCCTGCTCTTCCTCCAGCACCACGTTGTTGCCGTCTATGCGCACGTCCGAGTTGGTGGCCGTGGAGATGCGGGTGTTGAACACCGGGCCCTGCAGCACTTTCTGCCCGCCCTGCTGCTGCAAAAAGTTCTGCTGCTGCCGGTGCTGGGGGTCGCCGTTGCGCTGGGCCTCGTCCAGCACCTCGGCAAAGCTCACCTGCTTTGCCTTGAAGCCGGGCGTGTCCACGTTGGCCATGTTGTTGGAGATCACCTGGGTCTTCAGCCACAAAGCATCAAGGCTGGCCTGGGCCGCCTGGGTGGAGTGGTTGTCGAACAACATCGAATCCGCTCTCCCTTCCCTACGATATACTATGCATAATGATAGCATTCCCAAAATAAAATAGCAAGTCCCCAATTCATTTTGTTGTGTGTTTGTTTCCGTTTTTTGGCTTTTTCCCCTGTATGTTGTGGTCGGCCATTTTCGTGGAAAGCCCCCATTTCATCGACAGTCTTGTCATGTGTCCATATATATGCCGTGGCCCCTTTGAAACACAAAAAGAGGCGCCGCCTTCGGCAGGCAGCGCCTCTTTTCCACATTTTTTGCTTAAAACCGCCCTGTCTGGACAAGCTGCAAGACGTGCGTTCAGAAACTACACCACGTCGCCCACCACACTGCTGGTGCGGGTGGCGCGGTCTATTTTCACACATTGGGAAAAAGTTTCCCGAAGCTCCAAAATGAGGGGCTGGATGTCGTCCAGATGCTTCACATCCTTCTTCACATTGGCCATCACCAGCTGTGTATTGAAGAAATCATACAGCTTTGCCAGGTTGGCAGACACTGGATACCGATAGTCCAAAATGCCCTTCAGGTAGCGGATGATCTCCTCCGCCTTACTGATGGCACGGTCCATCTCCTCCACCTTGCCGGCCACTATGCTGGCGCGGGCAATCTCGATCTGCTTTGCCGATTCGTCGTACAGCTTCAGCAGCATGTCGCCCTGGGTCATGGTGGTCACCACTTGCTGTTGATACTTTTCATATGGATTCATCTGTTGTGTCCCTCACTTTTCTTATCTTCGGGCGTCCTGCCCCACCAAACGTTTTTCTTAGCCGCCAAGCTGCTGTGTCAGCCACGAACTCTGTGTGTTCATGTTCTGGATCATCTGCTCCATGGCGTTGAACTGCTTCCAGTACCGGTTGTACTCGTTCCAGTACCGGCTTTCCAGCGTCACCAGCTGGTCGTCTATCTCATTGATCTGCTTGCGGATGCTGGAGTTCACATCGCTGGCCGCCGTGCCCGCCACCGCCGTGAGCCAGCCCGGGCTGGAGAAACCGCTGTTGGTGGCGTCGTTGATGACACCGTTCACCAGCTCCATGATGCCACCGTCGCCCGCGAACAATTTGCGCACGGCCTCGGGGTCGCTCTCGATGGCCGCTTTCAGGTTGTCCAGGGTGCTGGCGTTGAAGTTGCCGTCGCTGGAGTAGTAGCTGGTGTTGATGCCGAGGTCATAGATGGCGATGCTGCTGCCCTCCGGCTTTGTGTACATGGCCGTGCGCAGCCCCTGCAAAATGCGCTCCAGGTTCGCGTCGTTGCGCAGCAGGCCCTCCTTGCTCTTCTCCTCCCACAGCTCTATCTCGCGGTCGCTCATGTCCCGCTTTTGCGCCTCGGTCAGCGGGGCATAGTCCTTGTAGGTGGCATCGGCGCGGTACAGGTTGTTGATGAAGTCGATGGTCTCGTTGTAGAGTTTCAGGAACTCCTCGATGCCCTCGACGATCTTGTCGGTGTCGCGCGTCACGCTGATCTGGGTGGCCTCAGTCTTGTCGGGGTCGTCCGGGTCGGCGTTGGCCGTGTGCAGCGTGTAGGTGAGGCCGTCGATGGTGAAGTTGTTGGAGCTGCGCTCCATCACCGAGCCGTTCAGCTTGAAGATGGCGTTCTGGCCGTCGGCCGTCTTCTGCAAGAAATCTTCGCCCGCGGCGGAGTAATCCTGGCTCACCGCCAGGTTCATCTGCCCAAATATATTGTCCAGGTTGGTGCTCAGGCCATCCCCGGTCACCACAATCTCCATGGGGATATCCACGCCCAGCACCCGGAAGGCCGCTGCCTTCTCGTCGTATTCCACCCTGGGCGCATCGCCCGTGTAGTCCGACGGCAACAGCGAGGAAATCTTCCTGTTGATGAGATTGGTGAGGTCGTTGAAGGTGGTGTCGGTGTCGGCGCCGCCGCCCTCTGCCCATATCTCGTCGGCAGTGATATCCATCGAGCCGTAGCTGCCCAGGTTGATGGTCATCTTGGCGCTGGGCCCGAAGAAGATGCCGGCGTCCCGCAGCGTGACATCGCCGCTGTTGGCGCGGTTGGTTTGGCCCACGCTGAAGCCCAGCAGGTCCTTGTTGGTGTCGTCGTCCTGCTTCACCGCCTTGACCACCAGGTTCTTGTCGTTGGCGTTGATGGCGAAACGGGTGCCGTCGTAGCCAAAGGTGAGCGCCTGGGTGCCGTCCGGCAGCAGGCCGAAGGTGTTGGCGAAGGCCTCGTTCATCTTCTTGGCAAAATCCTCGGGCGTGTACTGCGCCATGGTGGTGTTCCACGGCACGCTGAAGCTGTAGTCGGCGCCGTTCACATTAAACGTGTACACGCCGCCGCGGGCGATGGCCGACAGCGTCGCGTCGCTCAGCGCCTCGCCCTTCATCGTCATGTTCACGCCGGCGCCAGTCACGACGCTGCCGCCGTCTGCGCCGAACAGCGCCGACAGCAGGTTGCCCTCTTTTTGCTCCAGTTTAAAGTCGTAGTCGTCGGCCACGGCGCCCGTTTCGGAGTTCTGGATGACGAAGCGGTCCTCCGACTCGATGTAGGAGATCTTCACGCCGGCCTTGCTGTTGTTGATGTCGTTGATCACTTCGCCCAAAGACACGCTGGCGTCGTAGGCAAACTCTGTGCCGTTGATGGAGAACACATGGCGGTTGCCCTGCAGCTCCACGGCGAAGTTCAAATCTTGCAGGGCCTTGGTGGTGTCCACTTTGTTGGACGCGCCACTCTTCATGCCCAAAATGCCCATCACGCCCGAGGTGCCGGTCACGGTCACCTTCTGGCTGGTAGACGCCGTCTCCAGCGAGAAACCGATCACCTCGTCGGCGGCGTTTTTCACCTCAGTCAGCTGCACGCCCGTGCCAAACACGCGGGACAATTCGGCCGAAACGCTGGCCGTCAGCGCCGAGGGGTCGCCGTCTGCCACGAACGAACGCAGGTCGTTGATGTTCAGGGTGATGTCCTGCTGGCGGCCGTCCAGGTTCACGGTGAAGCTGGGCATATAGCGGTCGGTGTCGATGGCCGCCGAGAAGGTGCCCTGCGCGCTCAGGGACGTGTTGTTTTCGCCAAACATCTTCAGCGCCAGCGTGGGGTTTTTGGCCTCGGAGTTCAGGTTGCCGAACACGTTGATGTAGTCGTCTTCGTTGTGGGCTTTTATCTGCAGCTTGTTGTTCACAAAGCTGGCCGTGGCCTGCACGCCCGCCTCTGCGAACGACTCGTTCATGATGCGCACGATCTCGCTGGGCTGCTTGCCGCCAAACTTGGCCGCCACGTCGGTGATGGCCACCACTTTGTCGCCCACCTTGATGGACATCTGGGCGTCGGCGCCCTCATAGGACTTCAGCAGGTTCTCTGCGGCCGCCTTGTTGAAGGTGCCGCCCACTTCGCCCGTGGCCGCCGTGGTGGTTTTTTTGGTGTAGGCGGTGGCCAGCTGCTTTATATAGTCCATGCTGTAGTTGCCCACGGCCGCCGTGCTGGACGCCGTGACAGAAAACGCCGCCGCCGTGCCGCTGGGCGTGTTCACCGTCGCGTTCATGGTGTTGTAGAACGCATTGGACAGCAGGTTGGTCTTCGAGGTAAAGCTCAAAAAGCTGCTTTGCAGCGTTTTCAGCTTGGCGGCCACGTCGCGGTACATCTGCTGCTTGTATTGCAGCACCGTCTTCTTCTGGCCCGCCTTGTCGATTTTGGCCTGGGTCCCGGAAAGCAGCTTCTCCACCATCTCCTGGGTGTTGATGCCAGACACCAGGCCCGACAGC
>JBFXKS010000157.1:0-4715 GCA_050173515.1 Oscillospiraceae bacterium
TGCCGGCACCTGCTGCGCTGCCTCCAGCGCGTTGTCCAAAATATTGCCGCACAGCCGCGCCAGATCGGCGTCGTCTATGCGCAGCTCGGCGGGCACCTGCACCTGGCAGGCCACCGGCACGCCGGCGGCCTCGGCACGCTGCAAGAAGCGAGCCAGAATGGCGTTCAGCAGCCGGTGCTCCGTGATGGGCTGGCTGTGGGCGACGTCCAGCGCGCCCAGCTGGGCGTCCAGCCCGGCGCGCAGGGCATCCAGCTGGCCGTCCTCCAGCTGCTGGCGCAGCGCCAGGTAGCTGCGCTTGGTGTCGTGGGTCAGCCGGCGGGTCTCCTCCACATACACCGCCTGCATGGCCTGTTGCTGGCGGTAGCCCTCCAGCTGCAGCGCGTCCAGCCCGGCGCGGGCCTCCAGCTGCCGGTTCTCGCGGTAGGTGCGCAGCGCGTCGGCGCACAGCACCCCGGTGATGACCAGCACGAATATAAAGGCCGCCACCTCGCCAAACCAGCCGGTGACCACCGGCTCGAAACGCGGGAACAGGCGGTCGGCCACCAGCGCCGTGGCCACCACACAGGCGCCCGCCAGCAGCGCCGCCGCGTGCTTGTGCCGGCGCCACACCGCCCAGCCGATGGTGGCGAACAGGTACAGCGCCACGGCCCATTTCCACAGCCCCAGCGCGCTGCTGTACACATACAGGCTGCCGGCCGCCTGCACGTTCGGCAGCACCCAGTGGCGGTACATCGGGATGGACAGCGCCACGGCGCCGGCCAGCGCCATCGCCGTGCGGTAGACAGCGGGCTTTGTGCCACACAGCCGCCCCGCCATCCAGATGACGGCGAACAGGAAGGTATAGGTGCCCATGCGCTCGATGTCGTACCAGCCCTCGCCGCCCAGGCCCAGCATGTGCACCAGCGGGTAGCCGGTGGTGGCGATGACGCACAGGCAGCCCAGCGCCAGAATGGGAAAGGCGCTGCGCCGCTCCCGAAAGCCAAAGAACAGGCACAGCAGCGCAATGACCAGCGCGATGCCGCAGGCGCTTGCGTGCAGCAGCAGCCGCAGGCTGACCAGTTCCAGCACCTCTTGCACAGAGCCGAAGGCCGGCGGGTACACCATGCCGCTGTAAAAGTGGGTGTCGTCGCGCACGGCCACCACGATGTCGATCTTGTCGGCGGCGGAGAAGGTGACCATGGAGTGGGCCGTGCCCGGTGTGTACTGCCCGTCCGCGGCAAAGCCCTCCACCTTTTTCAGCACGCCGTTCACCCACAGGTGGTAGGCGGAGTATATCTCCGGCAGCTCCAGCGCGTAGTCGCGCTCGGTGCCGTCGCAAAAGATGGTGAGCCGCCAGGTGCCCTGCCCGTGGGGCGAGGCCGCGGCGTCGCCGCGGTCGAACCCGGCGTACTGCCCGATGTACACGGTGTCTGTGGGCACCGCGGCGGCCACCTGCTCCGGTGTTAAGAACTGCCCGTGATAATAGGCCCAGCCACGTACCAAAAACAGCAGCGGTTTTTCGTCGTAGGCGGCCATGTCCAGCCGCAGCACCCCGCCTTGCCCCGCCGGCTGCACGGCCGGCGCATATTTATTGTCCCAGCGGTACATGCCGGCAAACAGCAGCAGGCTGAGCCCCACCACCGCCACCAGCAGCAAAGGGTACCGCACGGCGGCCCACACCTTTTTCATGCCGCACCCGCCTTTCACCCGCCTTTGTCCCATCTTGAACAAAAAACCGGGCAGCGCACAGCTTTTGCCCGAAACCTTCCGCCAGGCTAGCCCAGCGCGCCGCCCTGCACCAGCGCCGCCAGGTATGCGTCGTAGCCCGCGCGCGCCTGCGCGCGCCAGGCCCGGCCCACCGGCACCACGCCCTGCCCGGCCTGCAGCACGAATTCGTTGTTTTTCAGCCGCTCCACCTTTTGCAGGTTCACCACAAAGCTGCGGTGGCAACGCAAAAACACCGTCTCGTCCAGCTGCTGGGCCAGGCCCTCCAGCGTGGCGTACACCTTCACCGGGCGGGCGGGTGTGTAGATGATACAGTTGTTGCCCATCACCTCGATGTGGCTGATGTCCCGCAGCAGGATGCGCACGGGCACGCGGTTCTCGCTCACCTCAAGATAGCGGGCATGGGCCTGCAGCACGTTTTGGCAGCGCTCCAGCGCCTCGGAGAGCGCCTCGGCCTGCACCGGCTTCAGCAGGTAGTGCACGGCGCCCACGGCAAAGCCGTCCAGGCCGTGCTCGGCCGACAGCGTCGTCAATATCACGGCGCAGCCGGCGTCCTTTTCGCGCAGCTTCTGCACTGTTTTGATGCCGGTGCGCCCCGGCAGGTAGATGTCCATAAAGAGGATCTGATACTGCCCCGGCTCCCACTGCGCCAGCAGGTGCTCGCCGCTTTCGAACCAGCGCACCTCGGCACTCAGCTGCCTCGCGGCCATCCAGCCGTTCAGCAGCCGCACCAGCCGGTCGCGGTCTTCGGCCCTGTCCTCGCAAATGGCGATTCTCACGCGCGTCTCCTCCAGCCTGCCGTCCTTTATCCTCGGATACGGTGCCCCCATTTTACCACACCGCCGTCTTCCTGTGCAATCGCCCGGCTGTTCATCACGGCTGCACTGCCGTTTGCCACGCTAGCATTGTGCAGCGGGCTGCACCCAGCTATGCTAAGCTCATGGCCAAACAGCACACGGCAAAGGAGATGCGCACATGCATATCGCAGTGGTAGACCCCGCGCCCGGCAGCGCCCTGGCCGACATGGCGCGCGACGCGCTGCACGCGCTGGGCCACGCCGGAAGCGTGCTGCCGCTGGCGCCGCAGGCCTGCCTGGAGCAGCCGCTGCCGCAGGGCACCATGCTGATATTCCTGCGCGTCACCTCCATGCGCGGCGTGCACCTGGCGCGCCAGGTGGCCCGGCTGCACCCCGGCGTGCCGCTGGCGTTCGTCAGCAACAGCCCCGAGTATGGCATGGAGGGCTACCGCCTGGGCGTGGTGGACTATCTTTTGGAGCCGCTGGGCCCGGCGGACGTGGCCGGGGCCGTACGCAGGGGATTATGGGTGAAAGGGTTTCACTATGAGGCTGGCGGTGATAGACTATAACCAAGAGCGACGCACTGAACTGGCGGCGCACATCGCCCGGTGTGCCGGCGCGCTGCGCTTTTCCATAGAGCCACACGACGCCCGCGAGGTCTTCCAAAACAAGTTCGACGGCGCCGACCTCATCTTTTTGGGTGTGGAGGGCATGGCCGACGTGGAGGCCGGGCGCAAGCTGGCCCGCTTTTTCCCCGGCATTCCGCTGGTGGTGGCCAGCAGCAGCGGCGACTACAGCGTGGAGGCCTTTGCGCTGGGCGCCCGGCACTACCTGCTGTGCCCGTTTGACGAAAGCGAACTTTATGTGGCGCTGGCCGCCTGCGGGCTGCCCGTGCCGCCCCAGGCATAAATTTTTGGTAAACCAATGCATCATGCAAGGAGGCCCCTCATGACAAAGACATCCCGTTCCACGCTGCGCCGCCTGGCCATGTGCCTGCTGGCCGCGGTGATGGCCCTGGCCCTGACCGCCTGTGGCGACACGCTGGGCCCGCCGCCGACCACACAGAGTACCGCGCCCGCGCCGGCACCTGCGCCGGCACCCACGCCCACGCCAACACCCGCGCCCGCGCCCTCGCAGGCGCTACCCTTCATCTTCGAGCTCTATGCCGACTATTCCGCCGGCACCGACTACATCGTCGCCCAGGAGCTGGGGGTCATTTTCACCAGCGAGCGCAGCGCCCCAGCCGAACCCACCCTGTTGGAACTGGCGGACCATCTCTCCGAGTGGACCGGGCTGGACTTTGCCCTGAATGACGTGTATACAGACGGCACGGAGGTCTGGGTGGATTGGTCGCCCACCTCCACGCTCCTCGCCGGGCCGGCGGGCCGCGAGTTCAAAAAGGACTTCACCTTCCACGACTCGGTGACCCTGAACTGGTTCATGCTGGACAGCCTCTACCGCACCATCCTGTACTATGCGCCCAGCAGCCCCTACAACACGGTGTACTACTCCTGGGGCGGCGGCAACCCGCTTTCCTTCCCCGAGATGCAGGGCCTGGAAGAGCTGCCGCTAGACCAGCCCTACTATGGCAGCGCCTATTACACGGCCCTTTATCCGCCCAACCCTGCGCAGCCGCCGAGCCACTACGTCTACGAGGACAGCGAGTACGGCGTTGTCCTGTACTACCCCGACGCCTTCGAGAGCCTGGGCTATGTGAACGCCAACGGCGAGATGGCCTTCCCGCTCGTGGCCGACAGCCGCACCACGCTGCGCTACTGGGTGGTGAACAACGTGTACGGCGAGACCATCGGCGAACTGATGGCCCGCACGCCCGCCGAAGACGCCACCGAGTACACCGACGGCACCGCCGTGGGCTATGGCAGCGAGGTGAACCAGATGACCGGCGAGGTCAGCGACCACGCCTACTTCTTCTTGGTGGATGCCGACCACATCTTCGTCGTCTACATCACCTGCCAGGACCTGGCCGAGGCGGCCGAATGGTACCAGGTTCTTTTGGAAGGCGGCATCTTCATCGAATACGCCAACGGGTAAACATTTCCTTCTACACGCCAAAAAAGGGGCCCTTGCTCGCAAAGAGCAGGGGCCCCTTTTTTGGGTGCGTGGCCGGCGCGGGCGCCGCGCGGCACAGGCGGCAGCGGCCCTCTTGTCGAAACAGGGAAAAAAGTGTACAATCAGGGTAGGATACTGGGGGTTT
>JBFXKS010000158.1:0-4700 GCA_050173515.1 Oscillospiraceae bacterium
CACCACTTCCTGCCCTTCGATGCGCGCGTGCAGCCACTCGGTGGCCGGCCGGGTGTAGTGGCGCTTGTTGGCGGTGCGCACCTGGGCGGTGTAGGGCAAGAAGAAAGAGATGACGCTTTTGGCGCTGGGCAGCCACTGGTGGGGCATGAAATGGTGCGGCCCGATGATCCCCTCTTTCAGGAAGGTCTCGAACATGGCGTCGTTTGCGTCGCCGTAGTTGAAGATGGGCGCGTCGCAGATCTTCAGCCCGGCCATGTCCGGGGTGAGGGCCACATCCTCGGTGATGGTGTTGCCCGGGTAATTTTCGATGAACGCTGCAGCTTCCCGCTCGAACAGTTCCTTGTAGTCCACGTCGTCACACTCCCTGTTTTATGATACTTGCCTGCCTGTCTTTAAAAACCTGCCGCTAGCGCCCCACGTCCTGCTCGGCGCGCATGATCTCCACAAACTGGCGCGCCGTGCGGCCGCTGCGCCCGCCATAGCGCAAGGCGTGCGCCTCTGCCCGGGCGATCAGCTCGTCCTTCGGCAGTGCCAGGGCCAGCTCGCTTGCCAGGCGGCACACGATGTCGATGTACAGCTCGCGGTCGGGCTTCAAAAAGGTGATGGTGAGGCCAAAGCGGGCCGACAGGCTGCTCATCTCCTCCAGTGTGTCGCCCAGGTTCACCTCGCCGCCGGCGCGGTCGGCAAAGTGTTCCTTCACCATGTGGCGCCGGTTGCTGGTGGCGTACACCACGATGTTCTGCGGGCGCGCCGAGATGTTCCCCTCCAGGATGGCCTTCAGCGCCGTGAAGTCGGCGTCGTCGGCCGGGAAGCTCAAATCGTCGATGAACAGGATGAATTTCAGCGGGTTGTCGGCCAGGCTGTCCATCAACAGCGGTATCTGGTACAGCTGGTTCTTGCGCACCTCCACCAGCCGCAGTCCCTCGCCGCAAAACGCGTTGGCTATCGCCTTCACCGTGCTGCTTTTGCCGGTGCCCGCGTCGCCGTACAGCAAGATGTTGCTGGCCGCAAGGCCTTTCAGCAGCGCCCTGGTGTTCAGCACCACCTGCCCGCGCTCCCGCTCGTAGCCGGTCAGGTCTTCAAGCTTTTGGCTGTCCGGGTTTTTCACCGGCGCCAGCGTGCTGCCCGCGCCCAGCGTGAACATGTGGTGGCTGGCAAAAATGCCATAGCCCTCGGTGGCCACGGCGGCCAGCCGCCGGGTATACTCCGTCTCAAAATCCTGTTGCGTGCTGGCAAAGCCGGGCAGCGCGATGTCCGCTGCCACCGCCGCCTGCAGGCTCTCGGCGTCCAGCGCCGCGGCCTGTTGCAGCACCGCCAGCTCGCTCAGCAGGCAGGCGGCCATCTCGGCCGGCAACACCTCGCCGCGCGCCTTTTGCCGCACGGCCGGGTTGTCGCTCTCCAGCACCAGCCGCAGCAGATGCCGCCCCCAGTCGCCGCCGGCGGCGTACACCGCGGCCACGAACGCGCAGTACCGGTCGATGCGGCCGCGCGCATCCGCAGCGTCCAGGTTGTCCAGCACCGCCAAGAGCCGCGCGGGCACGTCCTCTGCCAGCACGCCGCGGAACAGCGCCAGCCCGTGCAGTTTCAGGGCCAGCGCCTCCAGCGCCGCTTGGTCATTTGCCGCCATCGTCCGCCTCCTTTGCCGCTCTCATGGCCCGGGCACGCGGGCCCGATGAGCGGGTGTTGTCTGCCGGAAAGTGCCGTGCTTTACGCCTTGCCGCCGCCGGTGGGCGCCGAGACGATCTCGAACCCGGCGTCGCTCATGGCCTGCTCGATGGCGCGCAGCTGGGCGTGGTCGCGGGTCTCCAGCCCCAGCGTCAAAAAGCAGCTGTTGATGGACATGTTGGGGTCGCTGCGGTCGTACTGCACGCTCACCACGTTGCCGCCGTGGCCGGACACGATGCGCGAGACGCCCTCCAGCTGGCCGGGCTTGTCTATCAGCGCGATGGTCAAATTGGCGTTGCGCCCGCTGGTCACCAGCCCGCGCGTGATCACCCGCGAGAGGATGTTCACGTCGATGTTGCCGCCGCTCAAAAGGCACACGGTCTTTTTGCCGTCCAGCTCTATCTTGTCGAACATGGGTGCCGCGATGGCCACCGCGCCCGCGCCCTCGGCGATCATCTTCTGCCGCTCTATCAGGGCCAAAATGGCGCTGGCCACCTCGTCCTCGGTCACGTCCACCATGCCGTCCACATAGCGGCGCACCAGCTCGAAGGTCAAGTCGCCCGGGCGCCGCACGGCAATGCCGTCGGCAAAGGTGGAAACGCCCGCCAGCGTGACCGGCCGGCCCTTCTGGATGCTCTTCAGCATGGAGGCGGCCAGCGCCGCCTGCACGCCGTATATCTTGCACTCGGGCCGCAGGCTCTTGATGGCAAAGGCCACCCCGGAGATGAGCCCGCCGCCGCCCACCGGCACCACCACGGCCTCCACGTCGGGCATCTGGTCCAGTATCTCCAGCCCGATGGTGCCCTGCCCGGCAATGACGTTCTCATCGTCGAACGGGTGGATGAAGGTGCGGCCCTGCTCGGCCTGCAACTCCAGCGCGCGGGCATAGGCGTCGTCGTAGGTGCCCGGCACCAGCTCTACCTCGGCGCCATAGCTGCGCGTGGCCTCTATCTTGGAGATGGGCGCCGAGTCCGGGATGCAGATGAGGGCCGGTATCCCGCTTTTTTGGGCGGCCAGCGCCACGCCCTGCGCGTGGTTGCCCGCCGAGCACGCGATGACCCCGTGGGCCTTCTCCTCGTCGCTCAGCTGCGATATTTTATAGTAGGCCCCGCGCAGCTTGAACGAGCCCGTCACCTGCAGGTTTTCCGTTTTCAGCCAGATGTTGCCGCAGCCGCACAGCTCCGGCGCGGCGATCAGGTCCGTCTTGCGCGCCACGTCTTTCAGCACATAGGCCGCGTGGTAGATTTTGTCCAGTGTCATGGCAAGCCCTCCAAAAGGTCAAAAGTCCCCGTCTCTATAACAGAGACGAGGACGAAGCTTCCCCGCGGTACCACTCTTCTTGCCCTGGAAACCCAGAACCGCTCATCACGCATCCGACAATGCGCTCGCCCGGTAACGGGGGCATCCGGCCTGGCCTACAAGGGGCACAGCCCCGTTCGGCAGGCGGCTCCGAGGTGATGGGGGTTTGGCGCCTTCCGCTGTTTCGCACCGGCCAACAGCTCTCTGCGGGAAGGCTTTGCCTCGTCCGTCCTCTTCACAGCTTTTGTCGTGTTAAATCAAAGCTATCACGCAGGACGCGCTTTGTCAAGCGCTCTCGCCGTGCTATTTCTGGCTGATGTCCTTCGGCACGTCGCGGCCGATGCCCCGCACGTCGTTCACCGCCATGGAAAAGGAGATGGCGTTGGCGTCGGTGCCGGGGCCCGTCTCGTCGGCAATGGCCCCCATGATGGCACAGCTGATGTCGCGTTTGGCCAGGATCATCAGCATCTCCTTTTCGGGCTGGATGGTGACGCCGAAGAACTTTTCCGCGCCGGCCAAGCCGCAGCCGCGCGCGTGCAGCACCGTGCCGCCGGTGGCGCCGGCGCGGCGGGCCACGTCCATCACCTCTTCGGTGTACCCGCGCGAGAGGATCACCATGATCAAATCGTGTAAAGATTGCTGCTCCACCGTTTCGCCTCCATCGTTTTCTTCGCCGGCCAGGTGCACCGGCCTGTGATAGCACCCCTCGTGTATGCTGGTGAGATAGGCCACGCCGTGGCCCGGTTTTTTAAAGTCGAACAGCTGGTCCAGCTCGTTCAGCATCCGGTGGGCCATGGGCGCGGGCATCACGCAGAAGAAAACCGACTTTTCGGTTTCGCCCAGGCCCAAATAGCCCAGAATGCGGGAGTTGGCCGTGCCCTTGCCCGGAACGGACAGGTTGAAGAAGGAGTGGTGGCGCTGCAAAAGGTCCACCACCTTCTCCCGCTTGTCCCTGTCGCACACCAGGCCCAAAAGGTTCAGCTGGATGTTTTTCATGTTGCTATCCGCCATGACGTTTTTCCTTTCATTGATGTGCATCGAACAGCGCGTCTGTGTCTTCTCCTTCGGTCTGCGCCGCGGCCGCGGCCTCCGCTTCGGCGGCCAGCCGCTCGCTCTTTTTCAGCTTGATGTTGTAGATGACGCCCATGACCTGCACCGTGATGGGCGGCATCATGGCGATCATGCCCACCACGCCAAAGGCGTCGGTGATGACATTGCCGCCCAGCGACTCGCACACGCCGATGGTGAAAGGCAGCACGAAGGCCGCGCTCATGGCGCCGGCGGCCACACCGCCGGAGTCGAACCCGATGCCCACGAAGATCTTGGGCACAAAGAAGGTGAGGGCGAGCGCGATGGCGTAGCCCGGCACCATGATCCACCAAATGGAGATGCCCAGCAGCATGCGCACCATGGCCAGGCTCATGGCCAGGCCCACGCCCAGCGCCATGCCAAACAGCATCATGCCGCGTGAGATGGCCCCGTTGGTGATCTCGTCCACCTGCTTGGTCAGCACATGTACGGCCGGCTCGGCCGCCACCACGCAGGCGCCTATGACCACACACAGCGGTATCAATATCCAGTTGTACTCCAAATTGCCCATGGTCTCGCCCAAGAACTTTGCCGCCGGCATGAAGCCCTTGTTCACGCCCGCCAGGAAAATGGTGAGCCCCACCAGCAGGTAGCCAAGGCCGATGAAGATCTTCACCAGCTCTGTTTTGGAGAGCTTCAGCTTCACC
>JBFXKS010000159.1:0-4691 GCA_050173515.1 Oscillospiraceae bacterium
GCCTGCCAGCATCTCCACAAAAGCCCGGCTCTTTTCCGCGTCCAGCCCGGCCAGCAAATCGTCAATAGCGGCGTCGGAATAGCACAGCTTTGCCGCGGCCGCCACCACCTGTTCCGGCTGCGGCGTGTGGGCCACAAGGCGTACTTTCATGACGATTCCCCCTTCGCTTTTCTTTCAAATTTTGGAAAGCGGCGCATAGTTGGCCATCGTTTTTTTCAGGCCCACCTTCTCAAACTCTATCTCCACGATGCAGTCTCCGGCCACCGGCGTCACCTTTTTCACCTGCCCCTGGCCAAACACCTTGTGCACCACCGTGTCACCGGCTGTAAAGGCGATTCCGTTCACAGGCTTTGGTGTGGGCACCGCGGCCAGCGTGGAGGCCGACGCCGGCCGGGCGGCCGCCGCGCGGCGCGGCGCGCGCTGGGCGCGCTCGCCGCGGTTGTAGGCCGGGTCCAGATAGGCGCCGCCGCGGCCGGGCGCCGTGTGGCCCACGCCCCAGCCCGCGTCTGCGTCTTCAAAAGGCCGCGCCACAAAGGGCGACTCTTTCAGCTCCAGCAGCTCGTCGTCTATCTCCTCCAAAAAGCGGCTTTTGGGGTTGCGCCGGGTCTGGCCATACAGCAGCCGGCTGCCCGCGCTCAGCAGCACCAGCTCCTTTTTCGCCCGGGTGATGCCCACATAGCACAGGCGGCGCTCTTCCTCCACGTCCTCCTGTGCCCAGCGGGCCGGCTCGCTGGGAAAGATGCCCTCCTCCATGCCCACGATGTACACGTAGGGGAACTCCAGCCCTTTGGCCGCGTGCAGGGTCATCAGCACCACCTTGTCGGCGTTTTCGTCGTAGTTGTCGATGTCCGATATCAGGGCGATCTCCTCGAGGTAACCCTCCAGCGTGGCCTCGTCGCCGTTCATGTCCACATAGCTTTTCACGTTGGACACCAGCTGCCCGATGTTCTCCAGCCGCGTCAGGCCCTCGTCGCCCTGGGCGTGCAGCATGGCGTTGTAGCCGGTCATCTCCGGCAGCTGCGCGGCAAATTCCTCCAGCGGCAGCTCCAGCTCTGCCTGCACCAGCCGCTGGTACAAAGCGTAAAACGCCTTCAGCGGGTTCACCGCGCGGCCCAGCACCGGGTAGTCCTCCGCGTCGCGGATCACTTCCAGCATCGGCACGCCCAGCCCCGCGGCAATCTCCGCCACCGCGTCCAGCGTCACCGCGCCAATCTTCCGCGACGGCTCGTTGATGATGCGCCGCAGGCGCAAGTCGTCCTGCGGGTTGGCCACGATGCTCATATAGGCGTGCATGTCGCGTATCTCGCGGCGGTCGTTGAAGCGCAGGCCACCCACTATTTTGTATGGCACGCCCGCGCGCGCGAAGTAGTTCTCCACCGGGCTGGACTGCGCGTTCATGCGGTACAGCACCGCGTTGTCCCGCAGCGGCACGCCCTCGTTCAGGTGGCGCCCAATGGTCTCGGCCACATGGGCCGCCTCGTCCTGCTCGTCGGCCGCGCGGTAGTATTCCACCAGCGGCCCGGGCACGTTCTGGGTCCACAGCGTTTTGCCCTTGCGCCCGGCGTTGTTTTTGATCACCGCGTTGGCCGCCGCCAAAATGCTGCCGGTGGAGCGGTAGTTCTGCTCCAGGCGGATCACCTGCGCCCCCGGGAAGCTCTGCTCGAAGCTCAGGATGTTCTCGATGGTGGCCCCACGGAAACGGTAGATGCTCTGGTCGTCGTCGCCCACCACACACACGTTGTTGGCCTCGCCGCTCAGCAGCTTCACCATCTGGAATTGCGCCACGCTGGTGTCCTGGTACTCATCCACCAAAATATATTTGTAGCGCCCCTGGTAGTACTCGCGCACTTCGGCGAACTCGCGCAGCAGGCGCACGGTGTAGTAGATGAGGTCGTCAAAGTCGAACGCGCCGGCCGCCTTGCAGCGCTTGGCATACTCCATGTACACCCCGGCCACTATTTTTGCCCGGGCATCGGCGGGGGTGTCGGCGGCCTCGGCGGGGATTATCATGCGGTCCTTCAGCCGGCCGATGGCCCCCGAGGCCGCCCGTATCGGCAGGAATTTATCGTCGATGTTCAGCTGCTTGTACACGTCCTTCAGCACCCGCTGCTGGTCGTCCATGTCGTAGATGGTGAAGTTCTGCGGAAAGCCCAGCTTGCCCGCCTCCCGGCGCAGAATGCGCACACAGGCCGAGTGGAAGGTGGACGCGTTCACGTCGGCGCCCACCGCCTGCCCCAGCAGCTGGCCCAGGCGGCTTTTCAGCTCGCCCGCCGCCTTGTTGGTGAAGGTGATGGCCAAAATGTTCCACGGCCGCACCGGCTCCACCGCCAACATCTGCGAAAGCCGCGGCGAAGGCGCTTCGCCGGCGTCCAGGCAGTGCTGCAACGCTTCAAGGTCTGCCGCCTCGGGTTTCGGGGCCACGGCCTCGCTCTGCCAGGCGTGCCCAAAGCGTATCAGGTTGGCCACGCGGTTCACCAGCACGGTGGTTTTGCCGCTGCCGGCGCCCGCCAGAATGAGCAGCGGGCCCCTGGTGGCAAACACCGCCTGCCGCTGCATCTCGTTCAGCCCGGCAAACTGTGCCTCTATATACTGCCGGCGCAAGCCGGCAAACTGCTGTTCTATGCTCTGCATGGCCCCTCCCACACCCGGCTTGCACCAGGGGAATTTTTACCTGTAATAGTATACCACAAAGCCCCCTGCCGATAAAGGACCTTTTTGCCTGCCGGCCATGTAAAAACCGCCCGCGTGTGCGGGCGGCCTGTTCCAACCATACCTTAGCCGAAAATGTTGATGAGGATGCCTGCGGCCACCGCGCTGCCGATGACCCCGGCCACGTTCGGGCCCATCGCATGCATCAGCAAAAAGTTCTGCGGGTTCTCCTGCGAGCCCACCTTCTGGGACACGCGCGCCGCCATCGGCACCGCGCTCACGCCCGCCGAGCCGATGAGCGGGTTGATCTTGCCCTTGGTCAGCACATACATCAGCTTGCCCAGCAGCACGCCGCCCGCCGTGCCAAAGGCAAAGGCCACCAGCCCCAGCACCACGATGAACAAAGTCTGCTTGGTGAGGAAGGTGTTGGCGCTGGTGGTGCAGCCCACACTGACACCCAAAAAGATGGTGATGATGTTCATCAGCTCGTTGCCGGCCGTTTTGGTGATGCGTTCCACCACGCCCGACTCGCGCATCAGGTTGCCCAGCATCAACATGCCGATGAGCGGCGTGGCCGTGGGCAAGATGAGGCACACCACGATGGTGCAGATGATGGGGAATATGATGCGTTCGGTGCGCGAGACGGTGCGCAGCTGTTTCATCACCACGCCGCGCTCTTTCTTGGTGGTCAGCGCCCGCATGATGGGCGGCTGGATGACCGGCACCAGCGCCATGTAACTATAGGCCGCCACCGCCACCGAGCCCAACAGGTGTGGCGCCAGTAACGTGGTTATATAGATGGCCGTGGGGCCGTCTGCGCCGCCGATGATGCCGATGGAACCGGCCTCTGCCCCGGTGAAGCCCAGCAGCCGCGCGCCGATGTAGGCGATGAAGATGCCCAGCTGCGCCGCCGCGCCCAAGAGCAGGCTGCGCGGGTTGGCTATCAGCGGGCCAAAGTCTGTCATGGTGCCGATGCCCAGGAAGATCAGCGGCGGGTAGATGCCCAGCTTCACGCCCAGATACAGCATGTCGGCCAGGCCGCCGTGGTGCAATATCTCGCTGAACATCGGGTACAGCGCCGGGTCCTGCGTGCCCGTCACGTCGATGAAATACTCCATATGGATTACATCGCCGAACGGCAGGTTGGCCAGCAGCATGCCAAACGCGATGGGCAACAGCAGCAGCGGCTCAAACTCCCGCACAATGGCCAGGTACAGCAGTATCAGCGCCACGCCAATCATCACCAGGTACAGCGGGTTCTCCACAATGCCCACAAAGCCGCTGTTCTCCCAGATGCTGACCACAGTATCTATGAATTCGCGCACGTCGTCATCCTCCTCATTTGCCGTTTCAGTGCTCTGCTAGAACGGCTCGGTGCCGGCCGCAAGGCCCGCCTGGCCCCACGCGCCGCGGCCACGTTTCTTCACAGGGGCCGCCTGCGCCGCGGGCGCTCCACCTTCGGGCTGCACCAGGTCTATCGACTGGATCTGCGCGCCCTCGCCCGCCGCGCAGGTGATGGCCGCGGTGATGGCCGCCACAACTTCAGGCGCCACGCCCGCAGGCCCCGGCTGTGCGGCCGCCGGCGCCTGTGTGGCTTGCGGCGCCTCCTGCGCAGGCGCAGCCCCGGCCTGCGGCGCTGCTTGCGCCGCCTCAAAGGCCGCCTTTTGCTCGCGCAGCTCTTGCAATTCTTTCTTCTCGGCTTTGCGCCGGTCTATCGATGTGAAGATTTTCCCCTCCACCATCAAAATGATGGTGAGCAAAACCAATATGGCAAACACCAGCACCAGCCCGGTGGCCACCACCACGCTGGTGGGTGGGTCGTTGGCGGCCGTCGCCGCTGAAAAAAAAGCCTGCATCAAAGCCGGCTGATCCATACAAACTGCCCCTTTCCTGGCGCTTCTTGAAATCCAACCCTTATTATATCCGAAGCTCTGCCAAGTTTCAACAGCTTTGCCCACCTTTGGGCAAAATTTTGCCCAAAGGTGCCCGAGCACCCCTATCCTGGCCGCCGCGCCCCCAAATACCGCTATTCATTTCCCTGC
>JBFXKS010000160.1:0-4681 GCA_050173515.1 Oscillospiraceae bacterium
CACCACCAGCTTTTTGCCGTAGGGCAGGGCGGTGTCCAGCGCAGCGGCAGCTGGGCGGGCGTCTGTACGCGCGAGACGCCGAAGGAGGAACCCTCGGCGGCGGGCTTGACGAACCAGGGCATGGGGATGTCGCCCATGCCCTCGGTGACCTCCTGCGCCAGCTGTGCCAGCGGCTGGCCGGCGTGGTGCACGGTGATGAAGGGCGGGCAGGCGATGCCCGCCTGCCCCGCCAGCGCGTGGGCGACCTGCTTGTCCATGCACAGCGCCGAGCACAGGCAGCCGCAGCCCACGAACGGGATGCCGGCCAGCTCGAGCAGGCCCTGCACCGTGCCGTCCTCGCCGTTTTTGCCGTGCAGCACCGGGAACACAAGGTCCAGCGGCTTGCACACCCAGCCGTCCGCGTGCGCCAGCCACAGGCCGTGGTCCTCGCGGCTGGGCGACAGCAGCGCCGGCACGCAATCGGCGTGCCGCCACCAGCTGTCCTGCAAAATGGCCTCGGTGCCGCCCGGGTACAGCAGCCACTGGCCACTGCGGGTGATGCCGACGGTGAGCAGCTCGTAGCGGGCGCGGTCCACCGCGTCGATGACGGCGGCCGCACTGTGCAGCGAGACCTCATATTCGCTGGAGCAGCCGCCGAACAGGACGGCCAGGGTCTTTTTCATAAAGCTTGCCTCTCTTTTGGATGCTATTGATATGACGCGTCAGGCGCGTCGCTTTCTTCACCGGGCGCAGAAAGCGGGGCCTTGCTACCCCAAGTGTAGCAAGGCCCCGCCTTGAATGTCTGTGCACTTTCCCAGAGAGACTCTGCAAAAGGCCAATGTTTTCCTTACAAATCCCTTACGGCTGGGCGCTTTGCCCCTGCTGCACCGCATAGAAGGTGCCCGTCATGCCGGTGGAGGTGGGCCTGGGCGCCGCGCCCAGCGGCAGCAGCACCTCGAACTCGATGACCTCGTTGGCGCTGCGCACCTCGATGGCGCCGCCGTGCAGCTGCACGATCTCCAGCGCGATGGCCAGCCCCAGCCCCGCGCCGCCCTCATCGCCCGAGCGCGCGGCGTCCACCCGGTAGAACTGCTCGAACACGTGGTCCAGCTTGTGCTGGGGAATGGTGTCGCCACGGTTGCGCACCAGCAGGCTCACCATGTCGCCGCGCACCTCGGCCGCCAGCGTGACCGTGCTGTTGGGGGTGCTGTAGCTGAGGGCATTGCGCAAAAGGTTGTCCATCACGCGCTCCAGCTTGGGCGCGTCGGCCACCACCATGATGTCCGGTGCGATGGCGAAGTGGTAGCTGAGGTTTTTGGGCTCCAGCATGGGGCGGAACTCGTCGGCCAGCTGGGCCAGCATGCGCGAAAGGTTGAAGCGGGTGGGCTCCAGCACCAGGCCCTTCAGGCTGAAACGCGTAATCTCGAAGAACTCGTTGATGAGGTCCTCCAGGCGGCTGGCCTTGGCCGCAGCGATGTTCAGGTAGCGCTGGCGCAGCTCGGGCGAGATGTCCCGCTCGTCGCGCAGCAGTGAAAGGTAGCCCAGCACCGAGGTGAGCGGGGTCTTCAAATCGTGCGCGAGAAAGACCACCAGGTCGTTCTTGCGCTGCTCGGCCTCCTCGGCGGCGTGGCGGTTGCGCATGGCCTCGGCCTGCACCTGCTGCAGCATGCCCTGTATCTCGCGCAGGTCCTTGGGCAGCTGGATGTCGGCGTCTTCGCTTTGGCTCATCTGCTCGATGGTGGCCGTGAGCGCGACGATGCTGTTGGCGATGGAGCGCCACTGGATGAAGAGCACCACGATCATGCCCGCCAGCCAGCAGCCGGCGAACACCAGCACGTAGTTTTGCTCGATGAAGTGGAGGAACTGGTAGAGCGGGTCGGTGGCGTACCAGATGCGCTGGCGGATGAGCAGCAATGCCAGCAGCGTGACGATGGCCATGAGGGCCGTGATGGCGGCCATGCTGCCGATGAAGCGCAGCATATACCGCCGGCTGATGGCCCCCTGCACCCAGCGTTTATCCGTCGTTTTCAATTTGGTAGCCCACCCCCCACACCGTCTTGATGAACTTCGGCTTGCGCGGCGCCTCGCCCATTTTCTCGCGCAGGCGCGCGATGTGCGCCATCACCGTGTTGTTGCTGTCCATGTATTTTTCCTTCCACACCGCTTCGAATAGCTCCTCGCTGCTCACCACGCGGCCCCGGTTTTCGCACAGGTACCACAAGATGGAGAACTCGATGGGCGTGAGGGTGAGCGGGCGGCCATAGAGGCTGCACTTGTGGGTGTCGGCGTTGATGACAAGGCCGAGGAAGTCGTGCTCGCGGGGTGGCGCCTCGCCGTCGGGGGCGTTGTAGCGCTGGGTGCGCCGCAGCTGGGCCTTCACGCGGGCCAGCAGCTCCATGGGGTTGAACGGCTTGGTGACATAGTCGTCGGCGCCTATGGTGAGCCCGGTGATCTTGTCGATGTCCTCCACCTTGGCGGTGAGCATGAGCACCGGGAAGGTGAAGCGCTTGCGGATCTCGGCGCACAGGGCAAAGCCGTCCATGTCGGGCAGCATCACGTCCAGCACCGCGGCGTCGGGCGTTTTTTCGTCCAGTGCGCGCAGCGCACTGGTGCCCTCGTAGAACTTCATCACCTCGTAGCCCTCGTTGCGCAGGTACACCTCCACCAGGTCGGCGATCTCGCGCTCGTCGTCCACCACCATCACGCAGGCACTCATCGGCTTTCCTCCCATCCGCGTTTTGCCCAAACAGATACCCTTTGTCCCAGTATAGGTATTTTTTGGCGCGAATGCAATTTTTGGCGGGATTTATGGGTGAAATGTGGGACAGGCGTAAGGTTTTTGTAAAGAAGGACGCCTGCCTGCGGGCATGGGCGACGGCCTGCGCCAAAAATGCGCCGTGGCATAAAAAAGCCCACCGGCGTAGCCGATGGGCTTTTTGCGATGCCTTTACTTGCCTTTAAACTCCGCTTTGCGTTTTTCCAGGAAGGCGGAGGTGCCCTCCAGCTTGTCCTCGCTGGACAGCAGAACGCCGAAGCCAAAAGCTTCCAGCAGGCTGCCGCCCGAGGCGAGGTCGACGTCGAAGGCGGCGTTGACCACACGTTTGGCGATCTTGATGCCGAGCGGGCCCTTGGACAGGATGGTCTTGGCCACCTCTATGGCGGCGTCGAGCAGGTCCTTTTGCTCGGTCACCTTCATCACGGCGCCCAGCGCGTGGGCCTCCTCGGCGCTGAGCACGCGCCCGGCCAAAATGACCTCTTTGGCCACGCCGATGCCCACGATGCGCGGCAGGCGGATGGTGCCGCCGGCGCCGGGCATGATGCCGATATTGACCTCGGGCAGGCCCATTTGCGCATTGGTGGAGGCCAGGCGGATGTCGCAGGCCAGTGCCAGCTCGAAGCCGCCGCCGAAACAGAACCCGTTGATAGCGGCGATGATCGGTTTCGGGCATTCCTCCATGGCACGCAGCGCGATGCGCGCGTCACTGTTGAGGCTCCTCACCGGGGTGTTGGTCTTCAGTTCGTTGATGTCGGCCCCGGCGATGAACGCTTTTTCGCCCGCGCCGGTGATGATGATGGCCTTGTTGGTGTCGTCCTGCTCGGCCTCGGCGATGAACTTGCGCAGCTCCGTCCAGCTGGCCACGCGCATGGCGTTGCGCGCCTCCGGCCGGTTCACGGTGAGAATGGCGATGCCGTCCTTTACCTCCAGCAGATAGTACTCAAATGTCATATTCATTTGGTCCCTCCCTTTCTCGCAATGGCGCACTTTGGTGGTTTACATAAAAGGTCGTCCCGCTTCAAAACAACGGCTATTTCACCGCGCCGCTGGCGTACATGGCGTCCAGCTCCTCGGCGGTGTAGCCCAGGCCCTCCAGCACGGCGCGCGTGTCGGCGCCCAGCGGGCGGCTGACGTTGAACTCCTTTTCGCCCACCGAGTCCATATCCACGGGTGTGGCGGGGTAGGCGACTTTGCCGCCGTCGGGGTAGTGCACCTCGTGCAGGTAGCGGTTGGCCCAGGCCTGTTCGTCGTTCGGGATGTCCTTCAGGTGGGCCAGGCGCTCGTGGGGGATGTCGGCCTTATTGAGCTTGTCGTCCCAGTAGGCCAGGTCCTCCTGAATGAAGATCTCGTCCAAAATGCCCACGCCCGCATACACATTTTTCACCGTGGCCTTCACGTCTTTGAAACGCGGGTCCTCGGCCAGCTCCGGGTGGCCCAGCACGTCGCGGCAGATGCGCGGCCACTGCTGGTCATAGCTGCCGGCCGCCACGTAGAACCACTCGCCGTCCTTGCACTTGTACGCGCAGGACACCGGCGTGTTGGAGTCCTCGCGGTCGCGCGGGAAAGGCCGGCCGTGTTCGGCCATCACCACCCCGCAGCCCATGCCGTACAGCCCGGCCTGGTAGAGCCCCGCGGTCACGCGGTCGCCCTTGCCGGTGGCGGTGCGCGCGAAGAGGGCGGCGCAGATGCCCCCGGCCAGAAAACCGCCGGTGGTGTGGTCGCCCAGGCCGGGAATGGGGTTCAGCGGCGGGTGGTCCTTCACCGCGAGGTCGCCCATGATGCCGCTGCGGGCGTAGAAGGTGGTATAGTCGAAGGCGGGGCGGTCCCTCTCGGGGCCCTCCTCGCCATAGCCCAGCACGATGCCATACACAAGGCGCGGGCAGCGGTCCTTGATCTGCTCATAGTCCAGCCCCGGCTTGCGCAGGG
>JBFXKS010000161.1:0-4637 GCA_050173515.1 Oscillospiraceae bacterium
GCCACGCGCGCCTTTGCCCTGGAGCGCAAGGTCTGCTTCGTCTTTTCCGACTCGGTGGACTACAACCTGGGCGGCTACACCAAAGACGAACTGGACCAGATGCTCGCCGCCAGCGCCCTGCCCATCTACGCCCTGGGCTTCGACACCGGCGACAAAACAGCGCTGGACAACTTCGGCGCACTGGCGCGCACCTCGGGCGGTGTCATCCACATCGTGTCGGAAAGCACGGTGAGCGACGCGCTGCAGCAGATGGCCGCCGAGACCAAAAACGTGTTTGTGGCCGAGCTGCACGCCGCCAGCAATGTAATAAAAGGCAGCCCGCTGCCCTTTGTGCTCACCGACCAGGCCAGCGGTGTCCAGCAGCAAAAGCAGGTGCCCGTGCGCTTTTATGTGCCGGACAACGAAGCGCCGCAGGTGCTGCGCGCCGAGCAGTTGACGGACGAAAGCATCCGCATCTATTTCAACATCCCGGTGCAGGGCGCCGGCAGTGGCGAGAGCTATACCGTGCAGGCGGAAAGCGGCGACCTGCTGGGCATCCGCGCCGCTGCCTACGATGGCTCGGGGCGCTTTGCCACCCTCACCTTCACAGACAAGCCCGCCACCGGCATGCTCACCATTCGCTTTCCGGGCATCACCGACATCTCCATGGAGAAGAACGGCATCGAAACGGCGCTCACGCTGGACTTCCGCGCGCAGGTGTTGCCCCCTGAAGACGAGGGCATCCCCATCTACCTGTGGTTCATCATCCCCATCGTGTGCATCACGCTGATCGCCATCGTGGCCATAGTGGCCACCCGGCGGCGCGCAGCCGGAAAAGCTGCCATGGCCGAAAGTGAAACACCCTATGCCCGGCCCGCCGCCGAGGATGGCACAGCCGTGGTGCGGCTGCACATCACCAACTTGCAGGGCGAGAGCCGCTCGGTGGTGCTGCCAGCGGGCAAGCCCATTTTTGTGGGCCGCCGTGCCGCCAACGACCTTGTCATCGACGATTCGAGCCTGGCCGACCAGCAGTTTGTCATCGACCACACCCATGGCACCGGCTATGTGCTCACCAACCTCTCCAAAACCGACGAGACACTGGTGAACGACGCGCCCATCTCCACCTCCCATGTGCTGAAAGACGGCGACATCATCGTGGCCGGCCGCCAAGTGATCGTGTTTCACACAAAACCTTAGGGCGTGCCCGCGGGCGTCTTCCTTTTCGACAATATTCACCTATAGGATTGATTAATATTCATTCGTCCTATATAATATTTTTGTAGCCCTATTTGTCGATTTTTAAAAGGGAGAGCACCCCCATATGGATATCAAACAGCTGGAAGCATTTGTGAATGTGGTGGACAGCGGCAGTTTTTCCAAGGCTGCCAAGCTGCTGCATGTCACACAGCCCACCATCAGCGTGCACATTGCCACGCTGGAGGGCGAGATGGGCTGCAAACTGATCGGGCGCTTGCCCAGCGAGTCGGCCCTGACCGAGACCGGGAAAGCGCTGTACGGCTATGCCAAGGAGATACTGGTGCTGCGGGACAAGGCCCTGACCATGTGCAAAAAGCCCAGTGCCGACGCGCAGGGCACCATCCACATCGCCGCCTCTTCCATTCCCTACCAATATGTCCTTCCGGTGCTCATCTCCGAGTTCCACCTGAAATACCCGCTGGCCCAGTTCGAGGTGGGCAGCTACGACAGCGCGGCCGTGGCCACCCAGGTGCTGGACGGCTCGGCCGATATCGGCATGACCGGCGCGGTGGTGGAGGACGACGCCCTGCTGTATGACGCTTTCATGGAGGACGCCCTGGTGGTGGTGATCCCGCAGACGGCGCCTTTCGAGAACGTCGGGCAAAACGGCCTGTCGCTGGACGAGCTGGTGCAACTGCCGTTCATCCTGCGCGGGCCAGGCTCGGGCACCCGCATAGAGACCGAGGCCTACCTGAACGAAAACGGCATCGAGGTGGACGCGCTGAACGCGGTGGCACAGATGGACAACACCGACGCCATCATCAAGGCGGTGAGCCAGGGGCTTGGCATCTCCATCGTCTCCCAGCTCTCGGCGTCCGACTACGAGCGCTTCGGCACCATCCGCATCTCCCGGCTGCAGGGCAGCCGCATCTTGCGCAAGCTGTACCTGGTGCGCCGCAAAAACAGCCCCCTGCCCACACTGGCCGACGCCTTTGTCCGGTTTGCCACCCGGAACATGCCGCAGCCTTAGGCCTTGATGTCCATATACAATATACAATAAAGCCGCGATGCCTTTGGAGCAAGGGCATCGCGGCTTTTGCTTTACACTTTTTCTCTATTCAAACGAGACCTTGGCGTCCTCCAGGCGTTTCACCAAAAAGCGGTACCCCGGGCAGTTCGAATTCACCACAAAGGCCCGGTCCTCTTTTGAATAGACGGTGAGCGCTTTCACCTTGCGGCTAAGGCGGCGCGTCTTCGCGTGGGAAACCTCTTTCACCGCCATCTCTTTTGTGGGCCCTGCAAGACCACGGTAGTAGAAGATGTCGCCCTACACGGTGACCACTTCCCGGAAGTAGGCGTAGATGAAATAGAGCCCGAGCACAAAAAAGACGATGAGGATGGTGAGGATGATGGGCGATACCGCGCCGCCCTCGTGCGGCCACAGCGCCACCACCATCAGAATGATGCACGCGATGGCATCGCCCGCGCCGATCAGAAGATTGGAAATCGGGCTGTAGACCTTGAAATCCCGTTCATTCATCTTTTTTTCAGCCAGATGTGGCCTGTCGTTCATCTTATACCTCCCAAAACAGGCGCCCCAGGCACCAAAAACATAACACTGCCAGTGTAGCACGATTTACGCAAAACAGCAATCCGGGCGGCCACGCTGGCCGCCCGGATGGTCACTTTCTTTGATGCATCAAAGGCTTTCTACATAGCTGCGAATATTGGACGCGTTGGCATACTGGCCCACCTGCCCGGCATGCTGCACCACCAGCGTGGGCGCGCTGCGCACGTTATAGCGGCTGGCCAGCTCGGGGTGCTCCTCGGCGTCCACCACGTTGTAGGGCACATTGGCGTTTTGCAGCACGTCTTGCGCCACGCTGCAGTTGGGGCAGGTTTTGGTGGTAAACAGCAGCACGCAGTCTTCGCCTGCGTCCTTTTCTGCCGGCGGCGCCGCCTTGCGCGGGTAGTCCCCTTTCAAATCATACAGCTTGCGGTCCTTGAACTCCTGCGCCTTGCCCACGTTCCAGTTCTGCACCGGGCGGTAATAGCCGGTGATGCGGCTGTAGATCTCGGTGGGCTCGCCGCACACGTCGCAGCTGTGCTTTTCACCTGCGAGGTAGCCGTGGTTGCGGCAGATGGAATAGGTGGGCGACAGTGTGTAGTAAGGCAGCTTGAAGTTCTCCGCCACCTTGCGCACCAGCGCGGCGGCGGCCTGCCACCCGGGCAGTTTCTCACCCAAAAAGGCGTGGAACACCGTGCCGGAGGTGTACAGCGTCTGCAGCTCGTCCTGGACCTCCAGCGCCTCGAAAATATCGCTGGTGTAGCCCACGGGCAAGTGCGAGCTGTTGGTGTAATAGGGCGCTTCGTCGCCTTTGCCGGCGTGGATGATGTCCGGGTAGCGGGCCAAGTCGTGCTTGGCCAGGCGGTAAGTGGTGGACTCGGCGGGCGTGGCCTCCAGGTTGTACAGATCGCCATATTTCTCCTGATAGTCAGCCAGGCGCTCGCGCATGTGGTTCAGCACATCTTTGGCAAAGGCGCGCGCTTTCTGGCTGGTCAGGTCGCACTGCAGCCAGCTGGCGTTCAGGGCCGCCTCGTTCATGCCGATGAGGCCGATGGTGGAAAAATGGTTCTCGAAGGTGCCCAGATACCGCTTGGTATAGGGGTACAGCCCTTCGTTCAGCAGCTTTGTCACGATGTCCCGCTTCACCTTCAGCGAGCGCGCCGACAGGTCCATCATCTTGTTCAGGCGGGCGTAGAAGTCGGCCTCGTCTTTGGAGAGATAGGCGATGCGCGGCAGATTGATGGTGACCACGCCGATGGAGCCGGTGCTCTCGCCGCTGCCGAAAAAGCCGCCGGACTTTTTGCGCAGCTCGCGCAGGTCCAGCCGCAGCCGGCAGCACATGCTGCGCACGTCGCTGGGCTCCATGTCGCTGTTGATGTAGTTGGAAAAATAAGGCGTGCCGTATTTGGCGGTCATCTCGAAGAGCAGGCGGTTGTTCTCGGTCTCGCTCCAGTCAAAGTCCTTTGTGATGGAATATGTGGGGATGGGATACTGGAAGCCGCGGCCGTTGGCGTCGCCCTCGATCATGATCTCGATGAAGGCCTTGTTGATCATGTCCATCTCGGGCTTGCAATCCTTGTATTTGAAGTCCATCTCCTTGCCGGCCACAATGGCCGGCATCTCGGCAAGGTCGCCGGGCACCACCCAGTCCAGCGTGATGTTCGAGAACGGCGCCTGCGTGCCCCAGCGCGATGGGGTGTTCACGCCATAGATGAACGACTCGATGGCCTTTTTCACAGCGTCGTAGGGCAAATCGTCCACTTTTACAAAAGGCGCAAGGTAGGTGTCGAACGAGGAGAAGGCCTGCGCGCCGGCCCACTCGTTTTGCATGATGCCCAAGAAGTTGACCATCTGGTTGCACAGGGTGGCCAGATGGCTGGCCGGCGACGAGGTG
>JBFXKS010000162.1:0-4573 GCA_050173515.1 Oscillospiraceae bacterium
ATTTTTTAGCTTGGGCTTGACTACTTTTATGCTGCTGGGCCGGCTTTACCGGCCCTTTTGCCTTTGGTGGCCGTGAAAGGCATCCCCACATTCTCCAACAACCCATCCTGAACCGATATAACACCTCTGTGTTTCGGTTGCCCCTGCCGCAAGGGTTGGTATGGTGACGGTGGCACTGCCGGTTTGCAGAGTCACTCCGGCGGGCAGTACCAACTCCATGGTAATATTATCCACGGCAAAGACGTTGGTGTTTTTAATGGAATAGGAAACAGCTACGGCTTCTCCTGCCGCATAGCTACTTTTATCGGTGGTTATTTCTACCTCCAGCCCGTCCTGCGAACCCGTGGCAGCAAAGATAGTTACAGGTACAAGCATGAATACTAGAATTACCAATAAGCCACAAATGACTCCACGCATTTTTTTCATCTTACTTACCCTCCTCATTTTTGACGTTCCAATTTTCGTTTTGGGATGGGCTATCGTCCGCGCCCGTCCGCCTCTTTTCTACCACCTGCGCGCACACCAGTGCAAAGCCGATGCCCAGCGCGAAAAACAGAACTCCCACCAGCACATAGCCGCCCACAGCGGGGCTGCCCATCAGCTCGGTGGCGCCGGCCCCGGCAGGGATTGAAACGCCCGCCTCTGCGCCCGGTCCGGTTCGCAGGGCAAACAGGCACACCGCCGCAAAGCACACGCCTACCGCCGAGGCCAGGGTCTGTTTCCACCGTCGCGTCCGTTTTTCTCGCAGCAGGCCCGCGCGTTTTTGCACCGCTGCCGCAAGCTGCGCGTTGCTCCTCGCCATCAAAAACACCTCTCTCTTTTTCAAGACATTCCGGGTCACAAAATTTATCCCTCTATATACTTAAATACCCGAAATCCCGAAAATCCTGAAAATATTTTTGTGTTTTCATATTCTTTGGTTCAATACACAAGGCCGAGGCGAAAATACGCCCCGGCCTTGTGTATTTTGTATATGGTTTTACGCCTGCCCTTCATCGCCCGGCCTGCGCCCCAGCGGGCGCCGCACAACAATAAGCAGCACGATTGCGGTGACCACCGGCAGCAGGTAACCCACCGCCCGCCAGCCACCACTGCCGGATATCATCAGGTTGTACATGGCGTGGAAGGTGGTGGCGGCGCACAGGCAGCCCACGGCCCCGGCGAAGGCCAACTGCCTGCGCCCCTGCACAAAAGCCACCCCGTAGCCCATGATAGCGGCGCAGATGGCGTGCATGATGCCCGCCGAAAAGCCCCGCACCAGCACGAACAAAAACTCGCCCGCACCGTACTGGATGAGATAGCAGCAGTTTTCGAGCGTGGCAAAGCCCAGCCCAATGGCAAAAGCCGTGCTGACAACGGCCTCTTTTTTTGGCTTGAATACCGCCAGGTAGAAAAACAGCGGCAGCGCTTTCATCACTTCCTCACACACCGGGGTCAGGCGGATGGCCGACTGGGCATAGTCCAGGCTGGCATATTCAAAGCCGGACACCATCAGCGCCAAAAAACTGTTGATGTAGGCTGACAGCAGGCAGGCCGCGAGGCCCACCACGAAGAACACAAGGAAACGCCGGATGTCGCCTTTCAGCAGGCAAACCGCAATCAACAGCGGGGCGGCCAGGCACAGAAAGATGTTTTCGGTGTAGATCATGGCACGTCCACCCCCTTTTTCATGGTGAGGAAGAGCAGGATGATGGGAACCTCCAGGGAAATCCAGAAGGTGCTTGTGAGCAGCCATATCCCGATGCTGGAAAACAGGAACATCAGCAGTTCTATGCACAGGAACAGCAGCACCGTTTTGTGGTAGCTGTGCAGGTTGGGTTTTTGCTCCCGCGTCCCCCGGCTTACAAGGTAGGCCAGCAGGGCGAAGTAGCCCAGGAACGCCAGCGGGATGCAGTAGAGCACGTTGTTGAGGGTGATGTCGGGGTAGATGATGATATAGGCGATGTGGAAGATGATGACCACCGCCGGCCCCAGCAGGGAAACGCGCCGGTATTTTTGGGCGGCCCGTTTTTGCGCTTCGCCCCATGCGTCGGCAAGGGCCAGGTCTATGGTAATGAGAAAGCAGTACATGCCGATATAGCCAATGTCGGCGGCGGAGAAGATGAGCGGGTACTCGTTAGCAATGGCATAGTGCATTGTGACGAACAGCCCGCCCGCAAAAAAGCTGATGTACACCCCTGCCAGCAGGTAGAACAGCCAGGGCATCTTGCTTCTGCGCGCCTGCCAAAGCGTCGAGGTTATCAAGGCAATTTCGACGACCATCGCTACCCAAAGGTATATCTGGTCCAACACGGTGAGGAAATTTTCCAGCATCACTTTTTCCTCCGCAGCCACAGGCACAGCAGCGTGACGCCCACCCCCAGCGCAAAGGCAATCACGCCCACCACCACATAGCTGCCCGCCACACCGCCCGCCATCAGTGTGGCGGAGCCAGAGGCGGCGGCATCGGTGGCGGTTACGGTTTCGGGCAGCAGGCCGGGCATGGCAATGGAAAGCCCCACCACCAGAACAAGGCCGGCGGCCACGGCCAGCGCGGAGTACACACGGCGCCGGCGCTTCGTCTTTTGGGCACGCAGTTCTCCGGCACGGCGCAGCACGGCATCGGCCAATTCCTTATTCGTCTTCATAGCCACTCACCCCCTGCCGCTCCAACTCTGTTTTCAGCTTTTGCTTTGCATACTGTACCAGATTGTCCATCTGTTTTGGTGTTTTGCCCAACACCCGGCCCGCCTCGGCGTAGCTCATTTCCTCGAAGTACAGCAGGTGCAGCGCCTCGCGGTGGTCCTGTTGCAGAGACTGCATCGCCGCGTATATCTGGCGGCTTTTTTCCTCCCGCAGAAAGGCGGCCTCGGGGCCGTCAGCATCGCCGTCCGCTTGTTCCGTCAGGTCATCCAAGGACAGGTGCTTTTCGTGCCTGTATTTTTTTAGGAAGCGCAGCGCAAGGTTGCGCCCGGTGGTGAACAGGTATCGCCACTATGTGCACGGCTTCAAGGTGCCGCTGAACACCACCTTCATCGACATGTCCACCATTGGGGTGCCAAAGGGCTCGCGCGACCGCTGATGTGCCCTGCGTGAGCCGACCGCCCCAAAAATAAACAACCGCCAAAAGTGACATCCACCTCCCGGTGTTACCAGTTATTGCACAAAACCAAACGGAGCTGTCGGGGTACATCCCCGCAGCTCCGTTTGGTTTTATATCCACATCTCTTGGCACCTGCCGCCGCCACTGCCCCTGTCATTCCACCATTTTCCGGGCTGCGGCCAGCGCCTCGGCAAAGGCCTCGGGCGCGTCGAACATGGTGTTGTGCCCCGCGCCGGCCAGCACAAAGCAGGCCTTTTCCGGGGCCTCTATCTGCTGGAAATAGGCCTGTGCCAGCGGCGTGGCCGTCTGGTAATCCCGCTCGCCCAGAATATAACACACCGGCACGGCGTAGCGGCGGGGCTCCTTCTGCAAATCGAAGGCCCACACCGCTTCGCGCAGACCGTCGTTGGCCTTTTGGCCCACCCCAAGGAACATCTTCAGCTCTGCCAGGCCTGCGGTGGGGCTTTTCAGCACCGCCCGGCACAGCCGCCAGTCCAGCCCGGTGGCCATGCCAAACTGGCGCATCAGGCCGTTCACCCGGCGCATTTGGGGCACCACCTCGGCAAAGGACGCGCCCTGCGGCGGGTAGGGCCCTGCCGCCGCCAGCTGCGCCCAGCGGCGCTTTTGGCGCGGCGTGCCCTTTGCGGCCACCTCGTCTTTCAGCTTTTCAAAGGCGATGGCCTCGCTCTGCTGCATGGCCACGTTCTGGCCCACCCCAATGTACAGTGCCACATCCCCGGGCACACGCAGGGCATAGAGGCTGCCCAGCAGGCTGCCCCAGGAGTGCCCCAGCAGCACCACCCGTGGCACGCGGTAGGCCGCCTTCACCAGCTGCACCACCTCGAAAAGGTCATCCATCATCTGTGCCATGGTGGGCGGCGCTTGCTTCATGTGGCGGTTTCTTTGCCGTGTTTTGCCGGCGCCGCGCTGGTCCCAGTGCACCACGGTGAAAAGCCCATCCCACCACCGGCTGTACAGGTAGCCCAGGCACGACTCGGCCACGCCCGGCCCGCCGTGCACAAACAGCAACACAGGCGCACCCGGCCCGGCCGGGAAATGCAGCAGGTATTGCTCGATGCCGCCCATCTTGCGGTATTCTTCCTTGTACTGCATCGGCTTCTCCCTCACATCACACGGTTGCGGCCATTGTTTTTCGCCTGGTACATGCTTTGGTCGGCCGTCTCTATATAGGCCTCCAGTGTGTCCTGTGCCCCCGGCCTGCCGCTGAACACCCCGATGCTGACCGTGAGACGCAGCGAGCCGGCCGAGGTGGGGAAATCGTGCTCGGCCACACATTTGCGGATGCGCTCGGCCACCACAAACGCCGCCTCATAGTCCAGCCCTGCGCACAAAACCAGGAACTCCTCGCCGCCATAGCGCACCACAAAGTCCTCGTCGCGCACATTCACACGCAATATCTGGTACAGCTGCACCAGTATCTCGTCGCCCACCGCGTGGCCATGGGTGTCGTTCACCTTTTTGAAGAAATCG
>JBFXKS010000163.1:0-4559 GCA_050173515.1 Oscillospiraceae bacterium
GCCACAAGGGCACCACAGACAGCTGCATGCCGCCCATCATGCTGCTAAGGCCCCCAAGGCCAAAGAAACCCAGCAAATCGAAGCCGCCGTCGATGCCCAACGAGGCCAATATGGCCGGCAGGTAGTTCAGCAGCAGGCTCAGCACAAGGCTCAGCACCACCCCCACAACGCCGCCTATCAGGCCAATGGCCCCCGACTCGATCAGGAACATCTGGCGGATGTTGCCCAGCTTGCAGCCCAGCACCTTCATCACGCCGATCTCCTTGGTGCGCTCATAGATGGCCATCGTCATCGTGTTCATGATGTTCAACGCCGCCACGAACAGCGACACCGCCGCAAGGCCGCCCAGCATCATCTGGGTCTGGGCCACCTGCCCCTGCAGGGACTCGCGCTCCGAGCTCATCGAATACAGCTGATAGCCCAGCTCGCGGATTTGTTTTTCCACTTCGGGCATGTTCTTCACATCGTCCACTTTCACATACACGTTGTCATAGCCGCCCACGTTCACGGTGTTGCCCTCGTCGCCCCAGCCGGAGCTGTAGTACACGCCACCGCTGGCGCCGCCGCCGCCGTTTGTGCTGCCGGTGAGGCGCTTATAGTCGCTCTCCATCTTCTTGATGTCGTCTATCGCCATCACGATGCCGCTGCGCACTTCCCAGTTGTCGTTCGAGTCCAATATCCCCACCGGGATCAGCTCGTACTCCTTGTACTTGGGCTCGCCGCTGTTCTCGTCATAGCCCACTTCCATCCGGTAGATCAGCTTGGTGTTCAGCGGGTCGAAAAAGAACTCCTCCGGGTTCAAAAGCGTCCCGGTCTCGTCATATTTGGGCAGGTTGCTGGGCACGCCGGTCATCCATGCCTCTTCCGTGTCATACTCGGGGTATTTCTGGCGGTTGGGGTTGTTCCAGTTCAGGCGGCTGTCGTAAAAGTTGAACACGCTCTGCACGCCCACCATCACCGCGAACTTGTCCCGCCCCATGTTCTGCCCGGAAAGGTGCGTGCCCGCCACCAGGGTGTAGCCCATCGCCTCTATAGAGTCGGGGTCCATGCCCACCATGTTGGCCCAGCCCTCGTACCGGCCATTGGTGCCGGCGCTCACCTGCCCCCAAAAGTTCGGGTAGTACATGGGCGTTGCGGCCACCACATGGTCAATGGTTTTGAACTGCTCCACCATTTTGTCGTCCAAGTCGGGCGTGCCCTGCTGGGCGCCGTAACTGTTCACGGTTATTTTTGTCAAATCGCCCCACTGCTTCAGCATCTCATCCGTGGCGCGGTTCACCGCTATGCCCAGCGACACCATCACCACAATGGCGCACACGCCCACCACCACGCCGATCACCGTCAGCACGGTGCGGCCCTTGCGGCGACGCAGGTTGTCCATCGAAAAACGGAAAAGATCAGAAATCTTCATCGTCATCCTCCAGTTCGGCCTCCGCCTTCCTGGCTTTCCGTTTGCGCACCACCACGATCACCACGATCAGTATGATGATCACCGCTGCGGCCACCACGATCCACACCCACAGCGAGATGCCGGTGGATTCCTCAGGCATCGGCTCGGGCATCGGCTCTATGATGCCGCCGCCGTTCATGTCGCCTCCGCCCTCCACCACCGTCGCGATGAACTCATGCACCAGCTGCTTCACTTCGCCCTTGGCGTTCTCATATTCCACCACCAGCTTGCCGTCTATCTGGCCGGGCACCGACGCCATCACGTTGAAGTCGGCGTTGCCCTCGCTGCCGGGGTTGATGTTTCCGATGAACTGGCGGCCCATGTCGGTGGAAAGGCCTTCGCCCTCGATGAAGACCGTCACGTTGTAGATGATGCCCTTGCCCTTGTTCACCAGGTACACCATGCCATAGCCAGACCCGTCGTCCATGCCGGCGGTCATGTATTCGGGCACCTGGATATTGGAGATCTCAAAGCGCTCCGGCTGGGCCAGCGGAATGGTCACGTCCATCTCGGCGTTCACCGGCGAGCCGTCGTCCGAGCTCACGCCGTTGATGCTCAGCGTCACCGTGTAGCTGCCCTCTTCCGCCACCGCGCTGGCCAACAGCTCGAAGGTGACCGGGACCTCCTGGTTGGGGCCCACGCGCCCCACATAGCGAATGCTCTGCCCGGTGGACAGGGAGATCTCTTTCGGCAGCACCGCGCTCACCGTCACGTTCTCCACCGCATAGCTGCCATTGGTGGAAAGCATCTGGGCGTCCAGGTTGAAGGTGCTGCCCGCCATCACGCTGGGCCCGCCAAAGCTGGCACCCTTCAGCACAAAACCAGTGCCGCGCACCGGGTCCTCGGAGCTGTCCGAAGGATCCGGCTCTATGTATTCCACCACCTGGTTGAAGGACAGCGAGATGGTATACAACGGGATGGAATTGTTGTTTTTATAGTAAATGTCACACTGGAACGTGTTCCCAACGCCTGTGTAGGTCAGCGGGAAGTCCAGCGTAAAGCTGTTGCCCGTGCTCACCTTGTGCTTGGTCACGTTTGGGAAGTGGGCGCTGTCGGTGGTGAACGACGACGTATTCAGGTGCGCGTTCGGGTTCAAATCGCTGGTCACACCGGCGCGCGTGTCGTGTATCTTCACATACAGGCTGAACGAAGTGCCCTTGGTGATCTGCTCTGGAATCACCCCGCCGGGCTGCTTGATGCTGTAGCTGATGATCTCTACGCCTTCGGTTTCCGGAAGCGGTGTGATGCCACTGTTGTCTTCATCTGTGTACACCACCGCCGGCGGCTGGGCCGCGCTGGCAGTCAGGGGTGCAAAGCACACCGCAGCCATCGCCAGCACCAAAAACATTGTCAGAACGGCCAGTGCATTTTTTGCATGTTTCCTTGTCATCGTCGATCCCTCCGATTATTCGATGTCCCCTGCGGGCGTATTGATTGCCTGAGCACTGTCTGCCGGCGGCGGTTGTTCCGCTTCATGTCCGGCGTCCAAAACCTCGTCCTCTTCCACCACCCGGTCCAAATCTGCAAACAGGGCGGCCCGGTTGGCCTGTTTGGTCTCTTCGTCCTGCAACACGTTGCTCAATATATGCCCGTCCTGCAAGGTGATGATCCTGTCGCCACAAGCGGACAGTTCCTGCTCGTGCGTCACCATCACAAAGGTGATGTTGTGTTTTTCGGCCCGCTCCAGCATGCTGCGCAGCACCTGCCGTGTGGTGGCCGTGTCCAGGTTGCCGGTGGGCTCGTCTGCGAAAATGACCTGCGGCTTTGCCACAAATGCCCGCGCAATGCCCACGCGCTGCTGCTGGCCGCCGCTCATCTCGGTGGGCTTGTGCTTGGCACGCTTGCCAATGCCCATCTGCTTCAGCTCGTACACCGCCCGCTTGATGCGTTTGCGTTTGGAGACCCCCATGAACATCAGCGGCAAGGCCACATTCTCCGCCGCCGTCAGCTGGGGCAGCAGGTTGTAGCTTTGGAAAATGAACCCCAGGCTCTCCTGCCGGAACACGGCCAGCTGGTTCTCGTCCATGGACGACACCTTCTTGCCGGCTATCACCACAAGGCCACGCGTCGGCTTTTCAAGCCCGGCCAGCATGTTCAGCAAAGTGGACTTGCCGCTGCCCGACTGCCCAACAATACAGCACACCTCACCGGGGGCTATCTCCAGGTTGATATCGGCCAGCGCCACAACCTTTTCCGTCCCCACCCGATACACCTTGCGGAGATGCTCTGTGCGAATTATCGAAGACAAGCAGCCATCCCCCATCTCTTGTTTGTAATACCCATCATTTGATATAACGACCACGCGCGCAAAAACATTTCACCAATTTATTGATAAACAATGACCGCTTTTGGAGCGGCTAGGACACCGTGAACGCAAACTGCTGCACTTCGCTCAGCGGGGCTTCGGCGCTGTCCACACTTTGCGCCACCACCCACACGATGTACTCCCCTGCCGCAAGGTCTTTCGTCTGCACCACGATGCTGCCCTTATAGGGCTCTTTGTCGCTGTTGGTCTTTGCCGTGCCCGTGCCAAAGCTCTCGCCGGTATAGCCGCTGCCGGCGTCTTTGATCTGCTGGGCGGTGGGGGCTGCCGCGTCTTTTTTTGTCACCAGCGTATACAGGTTGGCCGGCACCAGCGTCTCCATGCCGAAGGCCGCCGTGCCCTCCGCCACCGAAGATGCCGCCTCGGAAGGTTTTATGTCCGGCTTGGTGGCCGCCGGGCTATACAGCAGCACCACCGTCACGCCGGTTTGCCAGGTGTCGGTTTCGTTCTCCACCGCGTTCACCAGCAGGTAGTAGGTCTTGGAAAGATCGGGCAAATCATAGGTCTCGCTCTTGCCCGCCGACGTGACCGAATAGGTCTGCTTTTTCGACACCGCCGGTTCATACTTCACATCCCGCCGGAAATAGTCGTAGAAGGTGCCGGTGCCAATGGCATCGCCGCTGGTCGCCACTATGGCATTCACGGTGGCGTCCACATTGGTTTTAAACAGCACCGTGGCCTTTTTCGCCTTGGCGTCCACCGTCACGCTGGGCGTTTTCTCCACGAATTCGGGCGGCGGCTTTGGCGGGGTGGATTCCGGCGCCACACTGGAGTCGGCCGCGGCCG
>JBFXKS010000164.1:0-4544 GCA_050173515.1 Oscillospiraceae bacterium
AGTTTTTCGTACCGCGCCCGCTTGCCCGTTGCCATAAAAACATTGATTTCATGGGGTTTCTCTTTGTTTTCTTATGTCAACGCGCCTAAGCCGGGGGTTTCTTTTTTTTGCTTTTCAAAACCGGGCTCCGTGCCCCATCGCTCACACCTGCCCGCCGGCGGGCTGCACCAGCACCACCACCAGGTCCTGCACGCTGATGTTCTGGGTGGCCCACACGCCGCTGTCCAGGCCCCACAGGGCCTTGGAGGTGGCATGGGCTTTCAGGGCGGCAGCCATGTCGATGCCCTTTTCCTGCGCCTCGCGCCAGGTGTCGGTATCCACCACGCCGCCGCTGAGCACGTACACGCCCGCCTTGGCCGCGTCGTCGTCGAAATGGCCGCCGGGACCGTCGGTGCCGTCGGTGTCCACACAGCCCACCACAATACCGCTTTTCCCCTGCAGCACCAGCGCCGCACTCAGCGCCGCCTCCTGGTTGCGGCCGCCCACGCCGCCGCCCTTGCCCACCGTCACCAGCATCTCACCGGTGAAAAACAGCGCACAGGGCGCCGGGAACGGCTGGCCCAGCTCGGCCACCGTGCGCCCCAGCATGGCAAAAAAGCGGCCCATCACCCCGGCCTCCATCTCGCGCAGGCGGTTGATGAAGTGCGGTGCATAGCCCAGGGCCTCCGCCTTGCGCATCGCCTCGGGCAAGGGGCCCAGCTCCTCCGGCATCACGCCGTACACGCGGCCGCCCAGCGCCTCAAACTCCTCTGCGCCCAGCACCGGCTCGCCCCGCTGCGGGCCCTCGAAAAAGGCGCGGATAGAGGCATCCACCCGCTCCCACGCGTCCCATTTTTTCAAGATCTGCACGGCCTGCTCCCGCGTGCCGGAGTCCGGCATCGTGTGCAGCCAGACATTGGCGTGTATCAGGCCGTGATACCCCGTGTCCTTCACGCCGGCGCGGTTTGCGTCGATGGCCAGGATATGCACCATTTTGGCCGGTGCCAGGCGCCGCGTGAGGCGGCCGCCTTTGATGCGGTCCAGCTGGTTGCGCAGCACGCTGAGCTCTGAGGTGGGCACACCTTTTTCTATCTGCATCAGGTGCACCATCGCCTTCACGGCCTCCAGCTGCACGCCCTCGACCGGGTAGGTCATCAGCGAGCCGATGCCGTTGCCGATGGCCGTGAACACAAGATCGCGGCTGGTCAGGTGCGCCTCGTCTATCACCTCCAGCATGCGCACGCAGGCGGTCACGCAGTTCTCGTCCGGCACCGGGTGCGCCCCGTGGAACACCTCTATCGCCTCGGGCAGCACCTCTTCGTCGCCGTATTTTGCAATGGCCACGCCGCCCGAAAGGTAGGGCCCCAGCACCTCGGCCAACGCCTTTACCACTCGCAGCAGGCCCTTGCCCGCGGCGAACACAAACACCCGGTCTATATCGGCATCGAGGTCGAACACGTCCGGCCCGGTGCGCGGGGCGCCCTCCGGCTCGTAGTCCGCATTGCCCACGGTGAGGCGGCTGCCTTCGCGCCTCACCAGCCGCAGCGTGGCGTTATAAGGGTCGCCCGCCTCCATGCCGGCATTCAATATCTCACACACGGCGCGGCGCCCGGCGCGGTTGCCGTGGCCGGCCAGTGTGTCCATGTTCAATATGCGCATCGCATCCCCCAAACTTTGTCAGCCTTCGCCGCGCAGGCTGAACCGCGCGCCCTTGATGCCCCGGCCGCCGTAAAAGCGCGCGCGCGGGCCTATCTCCTGCTCAATGGCGATGAGACGGTTGCTGGTGGCATCCATGCCGCCCAGGCACAGCGTGCCCGCGCACAGGCCCACCGCCAGGTCTGCCACGGTCTGGACGCCCTCGCCGCCGTCGTAGCGGGGCATCACGTCCACGTTCCGGTTTTTGGCATAGCGCGTCACTTCTATCAGGTCGCTCACCGTCTCGAAGGTGCACAGCGACACCGACACCGCGTTCACGCAGCCGGCGTCGATGCACCGCTTGATGCGCGCAACGTCGGCGCCAAAGAGGTCACGCCCGACGATTTGGATGCCGCTTTGCGCACAGAGGGTGCGGAAGCCGTCCACATCGTCCTGGTGGAAGGGGTCCTCCAAAATAACGATGGGATACTGCGCCAGCCAGCGCTCATACAGCGCCAACAGGTCGGCGCCGCTCTTGTCTGCGGCGCTGAAAAGGCCACGATAACACTGGTTTTCCGCGTCGTAATAGGCGTTGGCGCCCGCGTCCAAGTGGATGCCGATGCGCCCGGTGTGCCCGGCGATCTCGATGCCCTGCACCATCAGCTTCAGCAGTTCCTCGTCGTCGTTCACCTTGCCGGCGGGGATGTTCAGCATATAGCCCCGCTGGGCCAGGATGTCGAACTTTTCGCTCAGCAGCGCATCGTAGGCGTTGAAGGTCTCCCACAGGCCATATTGCGCCTCGGCAAAGCTGGCAAAACCATGGGCCACCAGCGCAAAAACAGGCCGGTCGTCCGGGCGGGCCAATGCGCCGTAGCGCTTGCTGCCAGAGGCCGCGGCATGGCCGCCCACCGGCAGCATAAACGCCGCCCGCCCGCCCAGGTGGCGGTAGAGCCCAAGGTCGTGTGCCTCGCCCGCGGCCTTCAGCGCGGCCACCGATACCGGAGCCGTCAGGTTCACACAGGGTGCGATGCCCGCCTCTTCCAGCGCCTGGCGGATAGCGCCGTCCACGGCGCTCTGGTCGTCGGCCGCAAGGCCCACCACCGCGGGCGCCACCACGTCCTGCACAATGCGCACCGCCTGCGCCACGCCCTTGCCAAAATAGGACGCCTCGCCGTCGTACAAGTACTTGGGGGCATAGCGGCTGGTGGAATACAGCTCGCCGATGGCCGCCGTGGCCACCGCGCCGCCGGCTGTGGTCACCACGGCCTGCACGGCCGGGGTGGGCTGGTCTGTCGACATCTGCATAGCCATTACCGATGTGATGATCGCCGGGTTCATTTCGCCACCTCCCCACTGGCCACGCGCTGGAAGCGGCGGCCCTTCAACCCTGCGGTGCCTGCAAATACCGCGCGTGCACCCAGTTCGCGTTCTATCTCTAAAAAGCGGTTGCCGCCCGGGCCCAGGCCCGACTCCCGGATAGAGCCGGCGTTGATGGCCACCGAGTAGTCCACGATGTCCACCCCTTCGCCGCGGCTGGAGCACGGCATCACGCTGTAGCCGTTCTCGTAGGCCAGCTGGATCATCTCCAGCGCCTGCGTGATGGTGCCGATCTGGTTCACCTTCAAAAGCACACAGTTGCACGCGCCCTGCTTCACACCTTGCGCCACGCGCACAACGTCGGTGGTGAAGAGGTCGTCGCCCACGATCTGGATGTCCACCGCCTCGGTGATCCGGGCGTGGCCCTCGAAGTCGTCCTCGTGCAGCGGGTCCTCCACGCTGACGAAATTGTATTTGGCCGCCATCTGCTGCACCATGTCGATCACGCCGTCACGGTCCAGCGCGCCGGGGCCAAACAGGTCTTCATACACCTGTTTCTCCTTGTTGTAAAAGCAGTCGGCCGCAAGGTCCACCTGCAGGCCGATGCGCCCTTCGTAGCCCGCACGCGCGATGCACTCGTTCATCATCTGCCAAATCTGCGGCTCGTTTTCCACAATGCCGGGCGGGACGTACACAAAACCCGTGGAGGTGCTGTTCTCGCTGACACGGATGGGCTTCAGGCCATACTTGTCCTGCATCAGCGTGTACCAACAGTTGCAGGCGGCCCACAGCGCATACGACGCCTCTGAAAAGCTCTCGAAATCGTGCGCGTAGAAGGAATAGGTGGGCTTGCCGCCAGACTCGTGCTCGGTGTTGTAGCGGTTGCTGCCGCCCAGCACACCATAGGCCGCAATGGGCAACACCACCGCGCCTGCCCCGCCCATGTGGCGGTACAGCGGGATGCCCAGCGCCTTGGCCCCTGCCTTCAGCGCCGCCGCCGACACCGCAGCCAGCGCGTTGCCGCCCATCTTTTTGGCGGCGTCGTCCCCGCCGATGGACAGCATCGTCTGGTCGATAAGGAATTGGTCGGCACAGTCCAGCCCTATCAGCGCCGGCGCGATGACGTTGTTCACCTGATCCACGGCGTTCATCACGCCCAGCCCATGCCAGCGCTCGCCGCCGTCGTAGGCGAAAACCACCTCGTGGGTGCCCACCGAGATGCCTGCACTGCAGTTGGCGCTGGCCGACGCGCCGTTCTCTGTTACCACTGTGGCGCTGATGGCCGGATAGCGCCTGCCCATGATCTGCCGGGCGAAAACCCGTTTGATCGCTGTTCCTTGCACCGTGACCTCCTTCTGATCCAGCGCGGCCATTGTGCCGCACTTCTGCAAAAACAAACCCATTGACGAACTTTTGTGCAGGCTTATTTTACCAGTTTCTCCTCCGAAAGTCAAACGCGGCACGCCCCGATACAGCGCGGATTTTGCCACTGTGGACCCGCGCCGCCCATTCAAACGACCCGCCTGCAATTGGGGGCTGGTTTTGTGGCGCCGCTTGTGATAAACTGCTCTATACTAAAAGGAGCACGCTTAATGAAACCCTGGGTCCGCCCA
>JBFXKS010000165.1:0-4529 GCA_050173515.1 Oscillospiraceae bacterium
CGGGACATCAGCGGCGCGGCCAACATCGTGCTGCACGAGTATGGCGGCCGCGTGCCCGACACCATGGAGGCCCTGTTGAAGCTGCCGGGCGTGGGGCGCAAAAGCGCCAACCTGATATTGGGCGACGTGTACAACACGCCGGGCGTGGTGGTGGCCGACACCCACTGCATCCGCATCGCCGGGCGCATCGGCTTTGTGGCCAGCAAGGACCCCCTGAAGGTGGAGACCGCCCTGCGCCGCGTGCTGCCGCCGGAGGAATCGAACGCGTTTTGCCACCGCTGTGTGCTGCACGGCCGGGCCGTGTGCACCGCGCGCAAGGCCCACTGCGAGGCGTGCGTGCTGCTGGGGCTGTGCCGCCGGGTGGGCGTGCCGCACTAGGGCGTGCCCCAAAAGCCAAGGCACGCATCTTCGCGGCTGTTTTTCACCGCCGCTTCGTTGTTAAAACACCTGAATGCCCCCGGTATTCGCGTGCTTTGCCGCCTTGCGGCAGCCAATAATCCCTCGCGAATGGATCGCACCAGACCCAAGGGCACGCCCTGGCTGTTTGACAGGCCGGCGGCGGCGGTGCTATAATGGGGCCGGACATAAAAACAGGGGTGCTGAGCGGCCATGCAGGCCGCGGGGCTGAGATCCATTTTTGGGGACCCTATGACCTGATCCGGGTAATGCCGGCGTAGGCAGTTTTGCTTTCATCAAGCTACCTTCACGCCCGCGGTTTTTATGCCGCGGGTTTGTTTTTATGTACTAACACTGCAAAGAAGGAATGTGTATGAAACCCCCTGCCCAAATGAGCCGCACCGCCATTTTGGTGGAGGCCGCGCTGATGGTGGCGCTGGCCTTTGTGCTCTCCATGATCAAGCTGTACCAGCTGCCCTGGGGCGGCACCATCTCCTGTTTTTCCACCCTGCCCATCATTTTGATGAGCCTGCGGCACAGCTGGCGCTGGGGCATGGCCACCGCCGCGGTGTACGGCATCGCGCAGATGTTCCAGGGCATGGACAGCGTGATGGCCGCCAAGACCCTGTGGGCCATGGTGCTGTGCGCCGCGCTGGACTATCTGCTGGCCTATGCCTGTGTGGGCCTCACCGGCCCCATCGCCCGGCGGCTGGGCGGGCGCACCGGCGCCATCGCCGCCGCCATCACCCTCACCGGGCTCATGCGGCTGGTGTGCAGCTTTTTTTCCGGCCTGCTCATCTGGCACGCCTACGCCTGGCCGGGCTGGCCCGTGTGGGCCTACTCGCTGGCGTACAACGCGTCCTGGTGTGTGCCGGACGTGGCCATCGTGCTGGTGGTCGCGCTGCTGCTGAGCCGCGTGAAGGCGCTGGGCATGGGTGCCCCGGCACCGGCGCGCGCAGCGGCGCAGCGCTAGCGCGCCGGTGCAAAAAAGTTCACAAATCCCGCCGCGGGAAAATGCTGCTTTTTTACAGCGCAATGTGATATAATAAAGCCAGGAAGCACACGCAGGCACACCCTTTTAAATGCGGGAGGGATCTGTATGGCGGAAAATCTGGTCATCTGTATCGCGCGGCAGTTTGGCAGCGGCGGGCGGCACGTGGGCCTGGGGCTGGCCAAGGCCATGGGCATCGCCTTTTACGACAAGGAGCTATTGCAGGCGGCGGCCCAAAAAAGCGGCATTTTGCAGGAGCTGTTCGAAAAAACCGACGAGCGCCCGGCCAGTGGCCTGATGCACACCCTGGCGGACGCCGGCGGCGCAGGCAAGGCCACCAACTACATGCAGTACATGAGCTACCAGCCGAACGACCGCATCCAGAACGCCATCGCAGACGCTATTCGCGAGGCGGCCGCCGCCGGGCCCTGCGTGATCATCGGGCGCTGCGCAGACTATGTGCTGCGCGGGCAGGCGGGCATGATGAGCGTGTTTGTGCACGCCAGCTTTGAAACCCGGCTGAAGCAGATAGCCCGTGGGCACAACCTGGACGAGGACGCCGCGCGCACGCTGGTGCGCAAAACCGACCGCAGCCGCGCCAAGTATTACAGCTTTTACACCGACCGCGACTGGGGCGCCGTGGACAACTACGACTTGGCCGTGGACACCGGCCGCCTGGGCGTGGACGGCACGATAGCCCTGCTGCAAAGCGCCGCGCGGCTGTTCTGCCCAAATGCCGTGGGCAGCGGCGCATGACCCAACACACAAAACCCCCTGCCGGGCGTGCCGGCAGGGGGTTTCTTGTTCTGTGCTTTTGTTAAAACTGGTTCAGCAGGTAGCGCACCAGCGCGGGGATGGTCTCCAGCCCGGAGATGCGCGCGGCCACGAACAGCACCAGGAAAACCACCACGGCCACCACGGCCACCCACAACAAGATCTTCAAAAACGTCTTCATCGCTGCCCCTTTCTGCCAGTGCACTGGCCTTCGTTCCAAGTTTTCGTCCCATTTTCATTCCGGCGGGGCCATGCCCCAGAAACATCACAACAAAAACACATTGTGCTTTTCACACTCGGCTATCATCTCGGCGGGCCAGATGGAGGAGTGCACCTCGCCGATGTGGGCCTTCTCCAACATGAACATGCACAGGCGCGACTGCCCAATGCCCCCGCCGATGGTGAGCGGCAGCTGGCCGGCGGCCAGCTCCTGGTGGAAAGGCAGCTGCATGCGCTGCTGCGCGCCGGCTATCTCCAGCTGGCGCGCAAGGCTTTCTGCGTCCACGCGGATGCCCATGCTGGACAGCTCCATCGCGCGGCCCAGCTGCGGGTAGTAAACCAGGATGTCCCCGTTGAGGTCCCAGTCGTCATAGTCCGGCGCGCGGCCGTCGTGCGGCCTGCCAGACTTCAGCGCCCCGCCGATGCCCGACACAAACACCGCGCCGTGCGCCTTGGTGATGGCGTCCTCGCGCTGCTGGGGCGTCAGCGTGGGGTACTGGTCTTCCAGCTGCTGCGCGCTGATGAAGGTGATCTCACTTGGCAGGCGCGTGGTGATCTGCGGCCAGCGGCGGCGCACGCCCGCGGCCACGTCGGTGATCACCGTGTAGATGGTGCGCACCGTGCTTTGCAAAAAGGCCGGTGTGCGGTCTTCGGCGGTGATGACCTTCTCCCAGTCCCACTGGTCCACATACAGCGAGTGCACGGCGTCGCATTCCTCGTCCCGGCGAATGGCGTTCATGTCGGTGTAGATGCCGCTGCCCGGCGCAAAGCCGTATTTGCCCAGCGCGTGGCGCTTCCACTTGGCCAGGCTGTGCACCACCTCGGCCTCCTCGCCCGTTTGCAGGATGTCGAAGGACACCGAGCGCTCCACGCCGTTCAAGTCGTCGTTCAGCCCGCTGGTGCGCAGCACGAACAGCGGCGCCGACACCCGCGTAAGCGCCAGCGCACGGGCCAGTTCGTCCTCAAAGGTGTCCTTGATATACTTGATGGCCTCCTCTGTCTCGATGAGGCCCAGTTTCGTTTTGTAGTTTTCCATCCCGTCTCTCCACTTTCCACTGCTTTTTTACTCTGTTCATTATAGCCGCTCTGCCGGCGAAACACAAGGCCGCCATGGCATCGGCGCCGGGCCACGCGCCACACTTTGTTGCCGGAACATTCGCACATTGTTTACATCTGCCGACACAAGACGCCAAAATCCTGCTTCCGAAAAACCTATACTGCCGGCACAGAGCAAGGGCGTTTATTGCCCGACAGAAAGGAGCGTTCACTATGACCGGCAACAGCTTTGAGATAGACCGCTCGGCCTGCATCGGCTGCGGGCTGTGCGCCAACGAGTGCCCCGACGTATACGCCATGGATGAATTCAGCCTGGCTACTGTTAAGCACGAGCCCAGCGAAAGCGAGGCGGCCTGCGCCGTGACGGCGGCCAACGACTGCCCCACCAACGCCATCATCGTGCACTAGGTATGGCCGCCCCGGGCCCAAAACGGGCAAAGTCCGCGCGTTTTCGCCGTTTTTCTACAGTCCGCCTCGCCATTCTACAGGCGGTTTCGCGGGTTTTTTCGCGCAGGTAAGTGTACAATGCCACTGAAAGGAGTGTGTGTCATGATCACCGCAACGCCCATCGACTACGGCTACAGCGTATACGCCACCGTGCCCACCGTGCCCATTCCCGATGTGGACGCCTGGATGACAGTGGACGACGTGGCGCGCATTTTGGAAGTGAGCAGCGAACAGTACCAGCAGCAGGAGGCCGAGACCCAGCTGTTCATGGAAAACCAGCGCCTGCTGGAGCATTTGCAGCGCGCGCGGCAGGTGGAATATGTGCAGGCCCAGCAAAACATGCGCGAGTTCCTGCCGAACTTCAACGACCCCGACTGGATGGAGGCGCAGGTGGAGCAGCTGGCGCTGACCATGTAGCCGCCACAGGTGAAACAGCACGGCCCGCCCTTTTTAAAAAGGGCGGGTTTTTGTTGCCTTTCGCCAAACACAGCGGCCAAAAGCGAAAAATTGGGCACAGAGCTTCCCATCCGGGCCTTTGTCTGATATAATGGGGGTTGGATTATGCGCACTGGCAACCCCACAAAGGAGATGGCCGCTATCAAACACCTACCGAACATCCTGTCTTCTTTTCGCATTTTGCTCATAC
>JBFXKS010000166.1:0-4507 GCA_050173515.1 Oscillospiraceae bacterium
GCACCTTCTCGCTGCACGTGGGCGTGCGCACCTTCGAGGCCGCGGCCACGCTGCGCCGCCTGGGCGCCCAAACCGAGAACGTCAAGCGCCTGTTTGCCTCCACCATGAACGAGTACCTCTACCGTAGCCACCTGGTCTCCGAGGCCAAGGTGCACCAGGGCTGCGCTGTCGCCTTCAGCGACAAGGTGCCGCCCGAGTACGAGGTGGTGGCGCCCCAGGCGGCCAACGAGCTGCTGGGCATCGACGGGGTGGACGCCAGCTTTGTCGGCATCAAGCAGAGCGATGTCATCCGCCTGTCTGCACGCAGCATGGGCGATGTGAACGTCCAGCTCATCATGGAGAAGATGGGCGGCGGCGGGCACCTCACCATGGCCGGGGCCCAGCTGTCGGGCACCTCTATGGAACAGGCCGCCCAGCTGCTGCACGAGGCCATCGACACCTACATGCAGGAACGCGCCAAAGAGATGGCGCAGAAATAGAAACACGATATTGCATTCTCTAGCCAAGGAGTGACCCACCATGAAAGTAGTGCTCAAGCAGGATGTGAAGAACATCGGCAAAAAAGACGAGCTGCGCGAGGTGAAGGACGGCTATGCCCGAAACTACCTCATTCCGCGCGGGCTGGCCATCGCGGCCGACTCTGCCGCGGTGAACGAGGTGAAGAGCAAAGAGGCCGCCCGCCAGCACCACCAGGCCGAGGCCGTGGCCGCGTCTCAGGCCGTTGCCGACAAGCTGGACGGCCGAACGGTGGTCATCAAGGCCAAGGGCGGGGCCAGCGGCCGCCTGTTCGGCTCGGTCACCCTGAAGGACATCGCCGCCGAGCTGGCCCGCCAGGGCATCGACATAGACAAGCGCAAGCTGGCTTTGAACGTGCGCGAGATCAAGGACTACGGCGCCTACACCGTGGAGGCCAAGGTGGCCGCCGGCATCACCGCCAGCTTCATGCTGGATGTGCAGCCGCTGGAGGAATAGCCGCACCGCAAAACAAAAACGCGAAGGAGCCGCCCATGGCAAACAATATGGGCCTGTCGCTGGAGGGCCTTGGCATCGCCCAGCCCTACAGCATGCAGGCGGAGCAAAGCGTGCTGGGTGCCGCATTGCTGGACCCCAAATATGTGGACACCCTGGTGCAGCACCTGCGCCCGGAGATGTTTTACGTGCGCCAGAACCGTGCGGTGTATACCGAGATTATCACGCTGGTGGGCAACTCCATCCCGGTGGACGTAGTGGTGCTGGCCGACCGGCTGGGCAGCGGTGACGGCTTTGCCACGGTGGCCGACGCCAAAGGCTACCTTGCCCAGCTGGCCGACACCGTGCCCACGCTGTCCAACCTGCCGCACTATATCAACATCGTGCACGAGAAATATGTGAAACGCCTTTTGATGGAGCAGGCGCGCGAGGTGCTGGAGCAGGCGGGCGACGACGTGGAGAGCAAGGTGATGCTGGAGAGCGCCGAGCAGCGCCTCTACGAGATCCGCGCCGGGCGCGACTCCTCCGAGGCCCAGCTGCTGAAATACGCCATCATCGACATCATGAACCACCTGCAGCGCCTGGCCGGCCCCGAGCGCGAGCGCTATCTCGGCATCAAAACGGGGTATAACAACCTCGACCGCCGGCTCACCGGCCTTGGCCGCAGCGACCTTGTCATTCTGGCCGCCCGGCCGGGCATGGGCAAAACCAGCTTTGCGCTCAACATCGCCATGAACGTGGCGCGCCAGAAGATACCGGTGGTCGTTTTCAGCCTGGAGATGACGCGCGAACAGCTGGCCGGGCGCATCATGGCCGCCGAGGCCCCGCTGGACAGCCGCCTGTTCCGCACCGGTGTGGAGAACGACGGCGACTGGGTGAACCTGGCCGAGACCTCCGAGCGCATCGGCTCGCTGCCGCTTTACCTGGACGACACCGCCTCCATCACCATTCCCGAGATAAAAAGCAAGGTGCGCCGCATCAACCGCAGCATGCTGGCTTCCGGCGGCAAGCCTGTGGGCCTCATCGTCATCGACTACCTCCAGCTGATGAGCTCCGGCTCCAACCGCCGCAATGAAAACCGCGTGCAGGAGATCAGCGAGATGACGCGGAACCTCAAGATCATGGCGAAAGACCTCGATCTGCCCATCCTCACGCTCAGCCAGCTGTCCCGCAGCACCGAGAAGGGCCGGGCAGACCACCGCCCCATGCTCAGCGATCTGCGCGACTCCGGCTCCATCGAGCAGGACGCCGACATCGTCATGTTCCTTTACCGCGAGGGCTATTACGACGACAGCCCTGAAGTGGACGACACCCTTGCCCAGTGCATCATTGCCAAAAACCGCCACGGCGACACCGGCAGCATCGACCTTTTCTGGGACGATGCCCACACCCGCTTCTTCGAGCCGGACTACAGCCGGGAATAGTGGGCCTGCCGCCTAAAGCGTCCGTTGCACTTTTTTTCGAGGAGCCCAGATGGAAGAACAGGTATTGGCCACCATTGCCGACAACGACCTGCTGCACCCAGGCGACCACCTCATCGTTGCCCTTTCCGGAGGCGCCGATTCGGTGGCGCTTTTTCACGTGTTGTGCCGCCTGAAAAACCGGCTGGGCATCGCACTTTCGGCCGCGCACTTCGAGCATGGCCTGCGCGGTGAAGAATCGCTGCGCGACGCCGACTTTGTGGCTGCCCTCTGCAAGCGTGAAGGCATACCGTTTTACATGGAAAACGGGCAAATGGATAGCCTCGCACGGCCGCCGCACCTTGGGGTAGAGGCCTGGGCGCGGCGCCTGCGCTATGCTTTTTTCACGCGCCTTGCCCAGCGGCATTCGGCGCTGGTGGCCACGGCCCACACCGCCTCCGACCAGGCAGAGACGGTTCTTTTCAACCTGCTGCGCGGCGCCGGACCAAAGGGCCTTTCCGGCATCCCCGTCAAGCGCTTGCCTTTTGTGCGGCCGCTGCTGGATGTCTCACGCCAGCAGGTGGAGCGCTATTGCCAGGCAAATGGCCTCGCCTATGTCACCGACTCCACCAACAGCGACCTTGGCTACAGCCGAAACCGCCTGCGCCACCAGGTTTTCCCTCTGCTGCAGCAGGTGCACCCCGGGGCGCGGCAGGCCCTGCTGCACTTTTCGCAGGACATGGGCCGGCTGGACGCCTGGCTTGCCACGCTGGCATGCCAGCTTCTGGCGCAGGCGGCAAGCGCCGCACCCGACGAAGCCAGCGCAGGGGGCGCCCCGTGGCAGGCGGCCGCCTCACAGCAGGGTTTTTGCGCCCAAACCCTGCTGGGTGCACCGGCGCCGGTGCTGTCAAAGGCGCTGAGCCTGCTGGCCGGGCCCGGCGCAAACCGAAGGCATCTGGAACTGTTGCAGCAAGTGCTCATCGGGCAGCTGGGCGCCGTGCAGCTGCCGGCAGGCGTTATTGCGCGGGTGCGGCATGGGCGGCTGTTCCTTCGTTCAGAGCCAAAACGCCAGCGCCCGCCCGCCTATGCGGTGGCGTTGCAGCCAGGTGTGCATCGTCTTCTCGGCCAGTACCGGCTGGAGGTGCGCATTGTGGAAAAAAAGAAAAACTACGATTTTTGCCTAGAAACTCGGAAAAAAGGCTTAACCTTTGTGGCCGACTATGATAAAATATCAGAATGTGGCGTGTTTCGTCCGCGCCGCCCGGGAGACCGCTTTGCGCCGCCGGGCCGTGGCGTGACCAAGACGATGAAAAAATGGATGAACGAGGCCGGCACACCCGTGGAGGTGCGCGACGCCCTGCCGCTGCTGGCCCATGAAAGCAGGGTGCTGTGGGTGTGGGGCACGGGGTTTTGCGAAGGCGTGGCACCCGACGCTCAAACGAAAAGGCTGCTGTTCATCCACACGGCGCTTGAAAATGGCGAACAGACATTATAGAGGGATGATGCTATGACAACGATGGGCGGCGGGAAAGACTATACGCAGGACGTAGAGCGCGTATTGCTCACCGCGCAGGAGATCCACGCGAAGGTGCTTGAGCTGGGCGCGCAGATCAGCCGGGAGTACCGCGGCAAGGACCTGCTGATGATCAGCGTGCTGAAGGGGTCCATCGTGTTCATGGCGGATCTGATGCGCGCACTGAGCATCCCGGTGCAGATCGATTTCATGGCGGTGTCCTCCTATGGGGATGCGTCCAAGAGCAGCGGCGTGGTGAAGATTGTGAAGGATATCGACATCAAGCTGGCGGGAAAACACCTGCTGATCGTGGAGGACATCCTTGATTCAGGCATGACGCTCAATTACCTCAAAGAGCTTTTGGAGGTGCGCGCGCCGGCCAGCACCCGCATCGTGGCCTTGCTGGACAAGCCCTCGCGCCGCCGGGTGGAGATACAGGCCGACTACACGGGGTTTTCCGTTCCGGATGAGTTTTTGGTGGGCTATGGGCTGGACTATGCCGAGCGCTACCGCAACCTGCAGTACATCGGCATCCTGAAAAAAGAGGTCTACGCCCCTTGAGCACATAAAGCACGGGGCATGCCGATAACGCCGTGCCCCGAGACTATAAGACAACTTGGAGTTG
>JBFXKS010000167.1:0-4500 GCA_050173515.1 Oscillospiraceae bacterium
CCTAAAAAATGGCCAGATGGCGAAGACCCACGGGGCCTCCATCTCGGTCAGCGAGGCCGGCATCGTCTCCCGCATCAGCTTTGCCCGCCCCATCGACCTTGCCGAGGTCGAGCGCCTCGTCCTAAACGGGCAGGAGATCCCCCTGCACCCCGAGGACTCCACTTAGCACACATGATTTTCGTCCGTTTCAGTCCCCGCCTGCCCGGCGGGGACTTTTTGTGGAAAAAAGCACGGCAAAGTCGTATAATAAACATACATCAAGTGGGAAGTGGGTGGTCGGCATCAACCGGGTAGAGCAGATGCGCGCGTTCATCATCAAAATCATCTATTTCGGCCTGTGGGCAGGCATCGTTTTTTGCCTGCTAAAATACGCCATGCCGCTTTTCATGCCGTTCGTCGTGGCCTTCGTCATCGCCTTTGTGCTAAAGCCGGTCATCCGCTTTGTGCAGCGCAAAACCCCGCTGCACGGCAAGCCGGCGGCCGTGGTGGTGCTGGTGCTGGCCTACCTGGTGGTGGGCACCTTGCTGGTGCTGCTCTCCATCCGCCTGGTCATCTATCTGGGCGGCTGGTTTGCCGAGCTGCCTCGCCTTTACACCACCTACATCGAGCCCGCCATCGCGCAGGTCGGCACCTTTTTCAACGATTTCATCGTCGGGCTGGACCCCTCCATGCGCCAGTTCCTCGAGTCCTCCGCCGAAAGCCTCACCAACTCGGTGGCCACCGTGCTCACCGCCATCTCGAACTGGGCCATCGGCTGGGTGACCGGCTTTGCCCAGCGCGTGCCCTGGGTGGTGGTGGGCACCCTGCTGTGCATCATCTCCTCCTTCTTCTTCGTGGTGGACTACAGCAAGATCACCTCCTTTCTCACCCGCCAGCTGCCCACCCGCGGGCGCCGGCTGCTGTTTGCCATCAAGGACTTTGTGGTGAACGTGCTGTTCCGTTTCGGCTGGGCCTACCTCAAGCTCATGTCGCTCACCTTTGCCGAGGTGGCCGTGGGCCTGCTGATCATGCGCGTGCCCAGCGCCATCCCCATCGCCCTGGCCACCGCCGTGGTCGACATATTGCCCGTGTTCGGCACCGGCACCATCATGATCCCCTGGGCGCTTTACAACCTCTTCATCGGCAACTTCTTTTTGGGCATCGGCCTTTCTGTGCTCTACATCATCATCACCGTGGTGCGCCAGATATTGGAGCCGCGGGTGGTGGGCAAGCAGATCGGCCTGTATCCCCTGCTCACCCTCATCTGCATGTTCATCGGCACGCGGTTGTTCGGCATCTGGGGGCTGTTTGGCCTGCCCATCACCCTCACCGTCATCATCTACCTCAACCGCACCGGCGAGATACACCTGTTCCGCGAGGGCCCCGCAGATGACCTGGGCGGGCCCGAGCCGCCCGAGGGCCCGGCGCCGCCACCGGACGACGCCGTGCCCGCCGCGGTGCCTGCCGCCGAGAAGCCCCCGGAGGAGACCCCATGATGCGCCTTCTGGCCGAGCGAGACGCCCCCCGGCTGGACCGCTTCATCCTCGCCGCCCTGCCCCATCTCTCGGGCGGGCGGCTGCACCGCGCTTTGCGCGAAAACAAGCTGAAGCTGAACGGCAAAAAGCTGCCGCTCTCCACACCCGTGCACCGCGGCGACGAGGTGTGCCTCTACCTGCCCGAGGCCCTGCTGGCCCCGCCGGCGCCGCAGGTGCTGTATGAAGACGACGGCCTTTTGGCGCTGAACAAGCCGGCCGGCCGCCGCAGCCAAAACGAGACCGGCCCGCAGGACGGCACCTTGCTGCAGGACGCCCGGCTCTATTTGCAGGCACACCGCGCACCGGCGCATCCCGGCTTCGAGCCAAGCCTGTGCCACCGGCTGGACACCGGCACCAGCGGCGTTTTGCTGGTGGCCAAGACCCCCGAAGCACTGGCCTTCGTCACCGGCCTGCTGAGGCGCCACGCTCTGGAAAAGACCTACTGGGGCCTTGCCGTGGGCTGCCCGGCGCCCGCGGCCGGCACGCTGGCGGGCTACCTTTCCAAGGACACCCGGCGCGCGCAGGTGCGCGTGCTGCCGCAGCCCGCCCGCGGCGCGGCGCCGGTGCGGCTGCAATACACCACCCTTGCCACCAGCGGCCGCCTGGCCCTGCTGGAGATAACACCCCACACCGGCCGCACCCACCAGATACGCGCCCAGCTGGCCGCCGCGGGCACGCCGCTGCTGGGCGACTCCAAATACGGCGACATCACCGCCAACCGGGCGCTGCGCTGCCGCTACCAGTGCCTGTGCGCCGGGCGCCTTCAGTTCCCCGCCCAACTCGGCGGCCCCTTCGCGCATTACGCCGGCCTTGCCATCACCTGCGAAAAGCCCTGGTTCTACGCCAAGGCACTCGACGGCAGCCTGCGCTGGTAGCCGGCCTCGCCCAGCCAACGCTTTCCACCACACACGTGCAGAACCCCGCGAAAGACGGTGTCTTTCGCGGGGTTCTTTTCAGTGCTATCAGCGCGGCTAGCGCTCGGGGATCAGCACCCCATAGCTGCCGTCTTTGCGGGCATACACCACGTTCACCTCGTCGCTGTCGATGTCTCGGAACAGGTAAAAGCTGTGCCCCAGCATGTTCATCTGCAAGATCGCCTCGTCCACCGAGGCCGGCTTCACCACAAAGCGCTTTTCGCGGATCAGGTGGTAGCTGTCTTCCTCCTCCGGCACCGCCCCGCCCACCTCGTCCAGCGGGATGGCCCGCTGCAGGCGCGCCGACAGCTTCTTGCGGTTCTTCACGATGTTCTGCGTCAGCACATCTGCCGCCGCCTCAAAGGCCTCCTCCATCTTCTCGGCGCTGCGCTCGGCACGGGCCACAAAGCCCCGGTCGCGCACGGTTATCTCCACTTTCTGGTAGTTTTTTTCCACCACCACCGTCACGTTGGCTTCCGCCTCGTCGTCAAAAAACTTGTCCAGCTTGCCCAGGCGCTTTTCCACCTTGTCCAAAAAGCTGTCCTTCAGGGTCACTTTCCGTCCGTTCACTGTTGTCTTCATCTCGTCTTGCCTCCCATCCTGCGTCATTGCCGAAAGGTGGGCAGGGAAACACACCCGCACCCTTCTTATCCCCATTATACAGGATTTATGTCCCTGCGAACAGGGGGTCGCACAAAAAAAGACGGACGCTGGTGCGTCCGCCTTTGCCGTTCATCGTCTGCGGGAATAGCTGCCGCCCCGGCGGGCCTCCGTCACCCGGCGCAAATCGCTTATCTTCTCTTCGCTTTGCGTTTTGAAGCGCGACATCATGTCTTCGAACGACAGGTTCCCGCTTTGCTGGGTGGGCTTTGGCTGCCACACGCGGCCGGTGTCTGCCCGCTGTGGGCGCGGCTTTGGCGGGCGCTGGGCGCGCTCGCGCGGCTGCGGCGCCTCGGCGGCGCCCGCCCCGTTTTCCTGCGCCCGCTTCATCGAAAGCGAGACCTTGCCGTCGGGGTTGATGCTCAGCACCTTCACCCGCACCAGCTGCCCCTCGCTCAGCACATCGGCCAGCTCCTGGATGTACTCGTTGCTCACCTCGGAGATATGGACCATGCCGGTCTTGCCGTCGGGCAGCCGCACAAACGCGCCAAAGTTTTTAACGCCGGTCACTTTCCCCTCAAAAATTCCTCCAACCTCTAGCTGCATCTTACTGTTTCTTTCCTCCTGATTCTCTGCCGATGAAATACCCCGATGGCCGGCCCGTTTTTGCGGGCACAGCCCTTACTACTGCTTGGTGGTGTCCACAAACACGCGCTCCTCCGGCTTGGCCAGTTTCAGCTTCTCGCGCGCCACACGCTCCACATAGCTGTCCTGGTCGCCCGTGTCCATCATCTGCTGCAGCACCTGGTTCGTCTCCGCCTGGGCGGCCACCTTTGCCTGCACGGCATCCAGCTCCCGCTGTTTGGCGTTCACCTGTATCTGCCCGCTGACAAAGCTGAACAGCAAATAGACCGAGGCGATGACCACGGCCACCCGGAGCACAATGCCGGTGATGCTTCTTTTTTTCTGGCTGGTGCCAGCGCGCATTCTTGCCATAACATACTACCGCCGCATCTTTATGCCTCACTTACGGCTTGATTATACACCACTCATCGCCGCCAATGCAAGCGTTTCTTTGGTTTTTCGCCTTTCCGGGCCGCTTTCAGTCCACCAGTTCATACATCTCGCGGGCAATGTCCTTGCCTTTGGGCACCTCCAGCGAGAGCACCCGCGCGCGCAGCGGCTTTTGGGCAAAGGCGATCTCGATCACGTCGCCCACCTTCACCGTGTAGCTGGCCTTCACCGCCCGCCCGTTCACCATCACCTTGCCGGCGTCGGCCACCTCGTTGGCCACCGTGCGCCGCTTTATCAGGCGGGAAACCTTCAAATATTTATCGATGCGCAATGCAAAACCCTCCCTTGCAGCCCGGCGCAACAAAAGGCAGCCGCCACTGCGGCTGCCTTCAAAAAGCGCATGGGACCAAAAACGACATTACTTGCCGGCAACGGCGTCTTTCAGGGCTTTGCCAGCC
>JBFXKS010000168.1:0-4499 GCA_050173515.1 Oscillospiraceae bacterium
CAGTGCCCGGCAGCTGGTGACCGCCCTGTTTGTGCATATCGAACGGGCTGAGCCGGAGATCGGCGCGTTTTTACACCTGGAGCAGCAGGGCGCGCTGGCCGCCGCACAGGCCACTGACATACAGCTCGCGGCAGGGGAGGCGGCGGGCCCATTGGCGGGCCTGCCGATAGCCGTGAAGGACAACATCTGCTGCAAAGGCATGCCCACCACCTGCGCTTCGCGCATGTTGCAGGGCTTTATGCCGCCGTACGATGCGACGGTCATTGAACGGCTGAAAGCCGCCGGGGCCATTGTGGTGGGCAAAACGAACATGGACGAGTTCGCCATGGGTTCTTCCTGCGAGCACTCATATTATCAGGCCACCCAAAACCCGTGGGACAAAAGCCGTGTGCCGGGCGGCTCCTCGGGCGGCAGCGCCGCCGCCGTGGCCGCGGGCGAGGTGCCCTTGGCGCTTGGGTCCGACACCGGCGGCTCTGTTCGCACACCGGCCAGCTTTTGCGGGCTGGTGGGCCTGAAGCCTACCTATGGCGCCGTTTCGCGCCATGGTTTGGTGGCGTTTGCCTCTTCGTTGGAGCAAATAGGCCCCATGGCCCGCACGGTGGACGACGCCGCGCTGTTTTACTCCGTGCTGTGTGGTGCCGACACCCGGCACGACGCAACGGGCAAGCCAGCGGGCTTTTCGCTTCCGCTCGATGCCATTGCCGCGCTGAAAGGCAAGAAAATTGCAGTTCCGAAAGAGTATTTCACCCTTGGGGTAAGCGCCGAAGTGGCCGCGGCCGTGCGGCGGGCCTTGGCTGTGATGGAGGGCTTGGGCGCACACGTGGAGGAGATATCGCTGCCGGCCACACCGCACGCGCTGCCGGTTTATTATGTGCTGTCGTCGGCAGAGGCCTCTTCCAACCTGGCGCGGTTTGACGGCGTGAAGTACGGCCATGCGGTGAACGGGGCAGAAGACCTGCGGTCCCTCTACCGCCGCTCGAGAAGCGAAGGCTTTGGAAGCGAGGTGCAGCGGCGCATTCTGCTGGGCACTTTTGTGCTGATGAAAGAGCATTTCGACGCCTATTATAGGCGCGCCCAGCGGCTGCGCCGAGAGATCGGCGCGGAGTATGCGGCGGCGTTTTCCCGTTATGACCTGCTGGTGACGCCCACCACGCCCACCACGGCGTTCAAGCGGGGTGAAAAGCTGGCCTCGCCCATGCAGATGTATGCCGCCGACGTGTGCACCGTGCCGGCCAATATTGCCGGGCTGCCGGCGCTCAGCATGCCGTGTGGCCTGTCTGCCGACGGCCTGCCCATCGGGCTGCAGCTCATCGGCCCCAAATTCAGCGAGCGTCGCATCCTCTCTGCGGCCAAGGCATACGAGGCGGCCGTGGGCGGCTTTGCCACAAAGGGGGTGGGCTGAAATGGCTATGCAATACGAAACGGTGGTGGGCCTGGAGATCCACGCAGAGCTTTCCACCGAGAGCAAGCTGTTTTGCGGCTGCAAAAACGCCTTTGGCGCGCCGCCCAACACCCTGTGCTGCCCGGTGTGCACCGGCATGCCCGGCGCGCTGCCAACGCTGAACGCCAAGGCGGTGGACTACGCCGTGAAAATGGGCCTGGCGCTGGGTTGCACCATCAACACCCGCTCCAAAATGGACCGCAAGCAGTACTTTTATCCCGATCTGCCCAAGGGTTACCAAATCAGCCAATACGATGTGCCACTGTGCGAAAACGGCGGCGTTGAGGTGTTCGTGGACGGGCGGGTGCGCCGCTTTGGCATCGAGCGCATCCACATGGAAGAGGACGCCGGCAAGCTGATGCACCACACCGAAAGCGGCGGCACATTGGTGGACTTCAACCGCTGCGGCGTGCCGCTCATCGAGATCGTCACGGCGCCCGACATGCGCAGCGCCGCCGAGGCCAGGGCGGTGATGGAAGCCATTGCTCAGATCCTGCTGTATTTGGGCATCTCCGATGCCAAAATGCAGGAGGGCAGCCTGCGCGCCGACGTAAACGTCTCGGTGCGCCCGCAGGGGCAAAGCGCACTGGGCGTGCGCACCGAGATGAAGAACGTGAACAGCTTTTCCGCCGTGCAGCGTGCGGTGCTCTGCGAGGCACAGCGCCAACGGGCGCTGCTGGAGCAAGGCCTGCCGGTGCAGCAGGAGACCCGACGCTGGGACGACACAAAAGGGCAAAGCTTTTTGCTACGCAGCAAAGAGACCGCTCAGGATTACCGGTATTTTCCAGAGCCCGACCTGCTGCCTTTTTGTGTGAGCGAAGAAAGCGTCCAGAGCCTTCGGGCCGAATTGCCAGAGCTGCCCCTTGCCCGCACACGGCGCATCATGAACACCTATAGCCTGTCGCCCTATGCCGCGGGCCAGATCTGCGCGCAAAAAGACCGGGCCGATTTTTTCGAGGCGGCGGCAGGGCATGGCACATCGGCCAAAAGCGTGGCAAACTGGCTGCTGGGTGACGTGCAGCGGCTGCTGAACGAGCGGCACATGGCTTTGCGCGAGAGCCAGCTGACGCCTGAAAGCCTGGCCGGGATGCTGACGCTGATAGAGACGGGCGCGCTCTCGGGCACGGCGGCCAAAGAGGTGCTGGAGGCCATGCTGGAAACGGGCCTTGGCCCTGAACAGGTGGCGCGGCAGCAGGGCCTTGTGCAGGTGAGCGACGCGGGCGCCCTGGCTGAGCTGGTGGAAACGGTGTTGCGGCAGCACCCAAAGGCAGTGGCAGACTACCGCGCGGGCAAGCGCAGCGCACTGGGGTTCCTGGTGGGGCAGGGCATGAAGGCCGGTGGCGGCGCGGCCAACCCACAGCTGCTGAAACAGCTGATGGAAAGCGCGCTGAACACGGGCTGAATGGTTGTTATTTGGCCTTGCAGATGGTATACTGATAATCTGAAAAAATCTTGTCGGCGCGCTGTGCCGGCCAAAAAGGAGCATGGGGCATGGATGAATTCAATTCTCACGATTACGGGGGCAGCCTGCTCATTTCAAGCGATGTTATTGAAAAGATAGCCGAGCACGCCGTGATGGAGGTGGAGGGCGTGGCGGCCTTGGCGCCGGCGGCTTCGGCCACGCGCAGCCTGCTGGGCAAAATCGCGCCGCTCAAGGCCATCCGCGTGGAGCTGAAAAACGACGTGGCCGATATCGAAGTCTCCATCGTCGTGCAATATGGCAGCAAAATACCAGAGCTGAGCGAACGAGTGCAGCAAAATGTGAAAGAAGCTGTGCAGGGGATGACGAGCATCTCGGTGGCCAAGGTGGATGTGGTGGTGTCCGGCATCGACACCGGTGCCGCGAAATAAGAAAACCACAAACCCTTCGCCACCTTTGGGAAGGGTTTGTTTTTGTGAGGATGACATGACCAGACGCGAATCGAGAGAAAACGCCTTCATCGCCATTTTTGCTGCCTCTTTCGGGCAAGAGCCGTGCGAGGCCCTGCAGGCCATCCGCGCGGAGGAGGAAGCGATGGAGCCGGACGCCTTTGGCGAAGGCCTGGTGTCGCTTTACCAGGCAAACCACCAGGCGGTGAACACGCAGATAGAGCGCTATTTGAAAGGCTGGGATGTGCGGCGCATCCAGAAAGTCAGCCTGGCCATTTTGCGTTCCTCTGTGGCCGAGATGCTCTTTGGCGAAGAAAAGGGCATGGACAGTATCATCATCAACGAGGCGGTGGAGCTGGCCAAAAAGTACGGCGACGAAAAGGATTTCCAGTTTATCAACGGCCTTTTGGGCAGCGTGTCCCGCGAAAAAAACACGCCCGTGGCACCCGATGGGCCGGTGGAAACGCTTGACGGACTGACGGAAACGCCCGAAGACCCGGCGGCAACGCCCGGCGAGGCTTAGGGGCATGCTGGCACTGGGAGTGGACACCAGCAACTACGCCACCTCACTGGCGGTGGTGGATATCGGCGCGAAGCAGGTGCTGTGGGCGGCCAAACGCTTCTTGCCGGTGGCCGAAGGGGCGCTGGGCCTGCGCCAAAGCGACGCGGTGTTTCACCACACCAAGGCGCTGCCCGCCCTTTTGGCCGAGGCGCCGCCGGGCCTTGCTTTGCACCAGGTGGGCGCCGTGGCGGCCTCCAGCCGGCCACGCCCGGTGCAGGGCTCTTACATGCCGTGCTTTTTGGCCGGGGTCAGCTTTGCCTCGGCGTTTGCGGCGGCACGCGGGGTGCCGCTGCTGCACACCAGCCATCAAGAGGGCCATCTGGCCGCGGCCCTGTTCGAGGTGGGCGACGAAGTGATGCCCGGAGAGGACCACCTGTTCATCCATCTCTCCGGCGGCACCACCGAGTGGTGGCAAGCCCGCGGCACGACGCCGGTGCAAAAGCTGGGTGGCACACTGGACGTGAACGCGGGGCAGGTGGTGGACCGGCTGGGCGTGCGGCTGGGGCATGCGTTTCCCGCCGGGGCGGCGGTGTCTGCCCTTGCGGCCGAAAGCACACAGGCCATTTCGCCAAAAACCAGCGTCAAAGGGCTGGACTGCAGCTTTTCCGGCCTGCAAAACCAATGCGA
>JBFXKS010000169.1:0-4456 GCA_050173515.1 Oscillospiraceae bacterium
CGGGGTGCTTTTGTTTTGCCTGCGGCAAAGCCAAATGCAGTGCTAAAGCACCCTACTTCACCGTCAGTCTCATGGTGGCCTTTTTGCCGTTGGTGGCCTTCACCGTGATGGTGGCCTTGCCCTTCTTTTTTGCCGTCACTTTCCCCTCGCTGTTTACCTTGGCCACTTTTGTGTTGCTGCTGCGCCAGGCCAGCTTCGGCGTTCCGGTGTAGGCCGCATCTTTATAGGTGAGGACAGGCACCAGTGTGACGCTCTTTTTCGCTTTGAGGGTGGCTTTTTTGCTTGGCAGGCTTATTTTGCGCACCGGCGCCGTCACTTTCACGCTCACCTTGGCGCTCTTTCCGCCGGCCTTCAGCGTGATTTTCGCCGTGCCCTCTTTCTTTGCCGTCAGGCGGCCGGTTTTGTCCACGGCCAGTACGCTTTTCTTGCTGCTCTTCCAGCTCACGGCGGCGCCGGTGGCGTCGGCCGGGGCGATTTTGGCCTTTAGCTGCAGGGTTTTACCCACATCCAACGCCTTTTCCGCCTTGCTGATAACCACCGTGCTCACCGGTGTGGCCGCGGCGCCTTTTTTCAGCACGGTCACCTTGATTTTTGCACTCTTGCCATTTTCGGCCGTGGCGGTGACGGTGACCTTGGTATCCTTTTTCAGCTTTTTGGCCGCCGTGATCTTTCCGCTTTGGCTCACCTTGGCCACCTTTGTGTTGCTGCTTTTCCAGCGCAGGATAGACGCAGAACTGTCACCGCCGGAAAAATACACCGCCGCGCCGATGGACGCGCTTTTGCCCGCCGCCAGCCGAATGCTGCTCTGGGCCAGCTTCACGCCGGTGGTGGGGCCCACCACCCGGATGCTGACGGCGTCGGTTTTGCCGCCGATCTCCAGCGTGATGCGAACGGTGCCCGGCCGCACGCCGGTAACAAGGCCGTCGTCATCGACGGTGGCGATGCCGGGCTCGGCGGAGGACCAGTTACGTGTCAGGGCGGTGCCGGCCGGGGAGACGGATGCCGTGAGCCGGGCCTGCTGGCCCGCCACCAGCGCATCGGGCACCTTGCCGATGGCCACGCGCTGGATGGCGGTGCGCTCCACCGTCACCGTGCAGGTGGCCGTAAAGCCGCCGTCGGCCGTGGTGGCGGTGACGACGGCGCTGCCCGCGCCATGGGCCGTAACGGCGCCGGCGCTGCTCACGCTGGCCACATTGGGCGCGCTGCTGCGCCAGCTGACGGCGGTGTTCGCCGCGTTGGCGGGCTGCACAGTGGCCACAAGGCGGTGTGTGCTGCCCGGCACCAGAACGACATTGCCGCGCGACAGGGCAACGCCGCTTGCCCACACCGGCAAGCGGATGCTGCTTCGGGCGCCGTAGTGCATGCCGCCGGCATCTTGCCGATAGGCGCGCAGGGCATAGGTGTAGCTGTGGGTGTTGGACAGGCCGCTGTCCACATAGGAGGAGACGGACGCCCCGGGCAGGGTGGCCAGCACCACGTAGCGGGCGCCGTCCTCACTGCACAGCACCTGGTAGCCATCCACTGCGGTTTTGCCCCCGGCCAGCGGTGTCCAGCTCAAGGTGGCGCTGGTGCGGCCAGGGTTCAGCGCCACGCGCAGGCCGCCGGGCGCCGCCAGGCCGCTCAGCGCGGCGGGCAGGTTCAGCAGCCCGTGGCCATAGTAAGGGTCGTACCCGTGGGCGCCAAGGTCGGTGGCGTTGTCGAACAGCAGGGCCTTCACCTGCTCGGCGCTAAGGCCGGGGCTTTGCCCGAACAGCAGCGCCGCCGCGGCCGCCACCATGGGCGCGGCCATAGAGGTGCCGCTGTCATAGCCATAGCTGTAGCTGGGGTCATTGGGGTTTGCCGGGTTGAAATCGGTGCTGTAGATGCCGACACCCGGGGCGGCGATGTCCTTATTGCTGTTATAGTCTGAAAAAGAGGCGCGGACATTGGCGCTGTCGGTGGCGGTGACCGAGATACACTCGGGGTAATCGGAGGGGTAGTTGGGCGTGGCAACGCCATCGTTTCCGGCCGCGGCCACACACACGATGCCCTTGGCCGCGGCGGCCTGGATGGCTGCGCGGAGCACGGCGTCGTCCCGTTGGGAGCCAAGGCTCATGTTGATGACGCGCACACCGCTCAGCGAGGCGGCGTACCGCACGGCGGCGGCGATGGTGGCGGTGTAGGCAATGGGCGGGGCGGTGGGTTTGGCGGGGTCGGCCTCGAAGACCTTGACGGGCACGATCTTGGTGTTGTAGCTGACGCCCGAGACCCCGACGCCATTGTTGGAGACGGCCGATATGATGCCGGCCACATGGGTGCCGTGCCCGTAGATGTCGTTTTGCAGAGGCCGTGGCGTGTGGGCCGCGTTGAGGGTCAAATCGGCGGCGTTGGCCATATCCACATTTGCCGCAAGGTCCGGGTGGCGGGTGGCCGCACCCGTTTCAAGGCCGGTGTCCAAAACGGCCACCTTAACAGCGGGCGCGTTTGACCCGCGCTGAAGGTCCCAGGCGTCATAGGCCCCGATGGTGTCGAGATGCCATTGCCGAGAGGCCAGGGGGTCGTTCAGGGTGGTTTCGGCCGCCAGGCCGGCCTCGGCCGCCGCTTGCGGCTGGGCGTCGGGAATGGGCGTCGACGGTGCTGTGGGCAGCCGATAGATATAGTTGGGCTGGGCGCTGAGGATGCCCGGACGCCCCTGAAGCGCTTCAAGGGCGGTGGCCACCGTGGTGCCCGCTTCCAATGCGATGGTCACGGGCTGCCCTTCCAGCAGCGCGGTGGCGCAGTCCTCGTCCATGGGCCGGGCGGGGATGGCCGCGAGGGCGTCCTGTGCCTGCGGCGTGGTAAGGCCGGGCTCGAAAGCCACAAGCAGCTGACCTTTTGCATAGGCAACGCCCTCGTCGGGGTCGGGCGCAGGGGCTGCGGTGTCGCTCTGGGGTGTGGGTTCCGCCTGGGGCGGCGCCGCCGATGTGGCGGCCGGGGGTTCGGAGTTGGCCCCTGCCGCCGCGCTTTCAGACTCCGGCTGTGGTTCAGGCTCCGGCTCCAGCCCTTTTTCATCGTGCGCGTCCTCCGGCGTCGGTTGTGCGGGAACACTGGTGTCGAACACATCCGATGCATCAGGCGGCAGGCTGCCGGGGGCATCGGGGATAGTGGTTTCAGATGTTTCTTCAGGCCCGATGGCAGACGGGGAAGACAGCGACTCGTCGTCTGGTGGAAGGCTGCTGTCCGGCGCGGGTTGGGGCGGCAAAGAGGAGACGGGCTCTCCCTCTGGGGCTTGCCCGGCCAATGTGGCCAGCGGCAGCGTGCAAAAAAGCATCACCAGTGCCAGCAGGCAGGCGAACAGTTTGTGTCTGCGCGGATATTGCATGGAAAATCCCCTTCAGTGAACTTGGGCATCAAAAGCCGGCATACTTGGTGCATTTAAGTGTTTTGACAACGAGATGGCGGTGAAAAACAGCCGTGAAGGAACGTGCCTCGATTTTAGGGGCATATCCCAATATATTATACCATTTGTTGCCGCGCACACACAAGGCTTTGCGCCGCGCCCGGCAAGGCGCCGCCGGCACAGGCCTATGCCGATTTTTTTGACAACGCCGCGCGCTGCGCCTTATACTAAAGGCGCCAAGGCGTTGCACTGTGTGGTGCATGGCGGCGCCATCATGGCGATATGGAGCGAGATGGCCCGGCCGGTGGCCCACTTTGGCTGGACAAATGATGGAGGTGGCAAAATGAGCAGGGGCCTGGTTCATGTGTACTACGGGGATGGCAAGGGAAAAACCACGGCTGCCATGGGCCTTTCCGTGCGTGCGGCGGGCTGCGGGAAAACCGTGCTCATCGTGCAGTTTTTAAAGGGGCGGCCCAGCGGCGAGGTGCATGTTTTACAGGGCATCCCGGGCATCACCCTGCTGCGCGGCAACACGGGCGAAAAGTTCTCCTGGAGCATGACAGAGGCGGAAAAGTGTGAGGCACGGCGCCAGGGTGACGACTTGCTGAGGACGGCCTTCCAAAAGGCGCAACAGGGCGCATGCGACCTGTTGGTGCTGGATGAAGCGATCGGGGCCTGCAGCGCAGAGCTGCTGGATGCGGATGTCCTGCTGGCCCTTTTGCGAAAGCGGCCGGAGGGGCTGGAAGTGGTGCTCACCGGGCGGGGCCCACGAGAGGACCTGCTGGAGCTGGCCGACTATGCCACCGAGATGCGCAAAGAAAAGCACCCATATGACAAGGGCGTCCTGGCACGGGAGGGCGTGGAGTTCTGAAAATGGAAAGCGGGAAGCGATTGCCCCATTTAAAAGCCCGCCGATTTATGCAAATCGGCGGGCTTTTAAATGGGCTTGATACGGCGGCGTTGCCCTTTTGAAGCGCGGCAGTCCTCATCCGCCGGGCATCGCCATGTCGATTTGCACACCGTTGATGCTGACGGCCACAATGTCCTCAAAATTTGCGATGGGATAAGTAAAGGTGATATTCGAAGATGCGGTGTTGT
>JBFXKS010000170.1:0-4448 GCA_050173515.1 Oscillospiraceae bacterium
CCCGGCGCGTCAGCTCCTCGGTGATGGCCTCGCGCTCGGCCTTCTCCAGCTCGTCTTCGTCGTAGCGGAAATCCTCGTCCTTCGTCAGCCAGCCCAGGTAATGGTCGCGCAGGGCGGTCAGGTTCCACTCCTCCGGCTCGTCGCCGGCGCAGTACAGCGCCACGTTGCCGGCGATGCTCTCGCGCATCATCGTGCGCACGTTTTCGCCCACGTCCTGCCCGCTGAGCACCGTTTGCCGCTGGCCGTAGATGATCTCGCGCTGGCTGTTCATCACGTCGTCGAAGCGCAGCACGTTTTTGCGCGCCTCAAAGTTGCGCCCCTCTATCTTGCGCTGGGCGCCCTCGATGGAGTTCGAGATCATGCGGTTCTCGATGGGCGTGTCCTCGTCCACACCCAGCGTGTCCATCAGCCCCTGCACGCGCTCGCCGCCGAACAGGCGCATCAAGTCGTCCTCCAGGCTGAGGTAAAAGCGGCTTTCGCCGGGGTCGCCCTGGCGGCCGCTGCGCCCACGCAGCTGGTTGTCTATGCGGCGGCTCTCGTGCCGCTCGGTGCCGATGATGAACAGCCCGCCCGCGTCGCGCACCTCGTCGGCCTCGGCGTCGATGGCGTCCTTTTTCTCGTTGTACAGCGCGCTGTACACCTGCCGCGCGTTCAGTATCTCCTCGTCATCGGTCTCGGCGTGGCCGGTGGCCTCCACCAGCAGCTCTTCGCTGAAGCCCTGGCGGCGCATCTCCTCTTTGGCCACGAACTCGGCGTTGCCGCCCAGCATGATGTCGGTGCCGCGGCCGGCCATGTTGGTGGCGATGGTGACGGCGCCCTTGCGACCCGCCTGCGCCACGATGAGCGCTTCTTTTTCGTGGTGCTTGGCGTTCAGCACCTCGTGCTTGATGCCTTTTTTCTTCAGCAGCTTGGCCAGCAGCTCGCTGCGCTCGATGGAGATGGTGCCCACCAGCACCGGCTGGCCCTTCTCGTGGCAGGCCTCCACCTGGTCGATCACCGCGCGGTACTTGCCCTCCACCGTTTTGTACACCGAGTCGGCGTGGTCGCTGCGCACCATGGGGCGGTTGGTGGGCACCTCCACCACCTGCAGGCCGTATATCTCGCTGAACTCGTCCTCTTCCGTCTTGGCCGTGCCGGTCATGCCGGCCAGCTTTTTATACATGCGGAAGTAGTTTTGGAAGGTGATGGTGGCCAGCGTCTTGCTCTCGCGCTCCACCGCCACGCCCTCTTTGGCCTCGATGGCCTGGTGCAGCCCTTCGTTGTAGCGGCGGCCCATCATCAAACGGCCGGTGAACTCGTCCACGATGATCACTTCGCCGTCGCGCACCACATAGTCCACGTCGCGGCGCATCACGCCGCGGGCCTTGATGGCCTGGTTGATGTGGTGGCTCAGCTCCATGTTGTCCGCGTCAGAGAGGTTCTCGATGTTGAAGTGCTTTTCCGCCTTTTGGATGCCGCGCTTTGTCAGCGTGGCGGTGCGGGCCTTTTCATCCACGATGTAATCGCCGTCTATCTCCTCGGCGGCGTCGTGGTCCACCTTGTCGTCCAGCTGGGTCACGCGGTTCACCTTCAGCGTTTTGGCAAAGCCGTCGGCCAGCTTGTACATCTCGGTGCTCTTGTCGCCCTGCCCGCTGATGATGAGCGGCGTGCGGGCCTCGTCCACCAGAATGGAGTCCACCTCGTCCACGATGGCGTAGGCGTGGCCGCGCTGCACCATGTTCTCCTTGTAGGTCACCATGTTGTCGCGCAGGTAGTCGAAGCCAAACTCGTTGTTGGTGCCATAGGTGATGTCGGCGGCGTAGGCGGCGCGCCGCTCGGGCGGCTCCACCCCGTGGATGACCAGCCCCACAGACAGCCCCAGGTAGCGGTAGCTCTTGCCCATCCACTCGCTGTCGCGCTTGGCCAGGTAGTCGTTCACCGTCACCACGTGCACGCCGTTCCCGGTCAGCGCGTTCAGGTACACCGGCAGCGTGGCCACCAGCGTTTTGCCCTCACCGGTCTTCATCTCGGCTATCATGCCCTTGTGCAGCACGATGCCGCCCAGCACCTGCACCGGGAAGTGCGTCATGCCCAGCACCCGGCTGCTGGCCTCGCGGCAGGCGGCAAAGGCCTCGGGCAATATGTCGTCCAGCGTAGCGCCGCCGGCCAGCTTCTCTTTCAGCTGGGCGGTCATGCCGCGCAGCTCGGCGTCGCCCATCGCCTTAAAGCGGTCCTCCAAATCGAGGACCGCCTGGCTTGCGGGGCGGATGCGCTTCAGTTCCTTTTCCGAAAAACTGCCGAATATCTTGTCCAGAAATGCCAAAGTCTCAGTCTCCCATCTGTTTCCGTTCCCACTTTATCTGCGGCGGCTCACTCCACCGAGATCATGTAATAGTACACCGGCTGGCCGCCGTTCAGCATTGTCACTTCCACGCTGTCCGGTATCTTCGCGCGCACGGCCTCCAGCGTCGCCTCGGCATCCGCCTCGCTCACGTCTTCGCCGTAGATGAGCGTGACGAAGCCCGTGTTCTTTTTGCACATGCCGCGGGCCAGGCGGTACACCGTTTTGGTGATGTCTGTGCCCACCAGCGCCAGCTTGCCGTTGGCGATGCCCAGTATCTCGCCGCGCTTGATGCGCTTGCCGTCGTAGTCGGAGTTGCGGGCGGCGAAGGTGACCAGGCCCGTGTCCACCTTTTCGGCGGCGCGGCCCATCTCGATGGTGTTGGCGTCCTCGCCGGCATCCGGGTCGAACACCAGCATGGCGCTCATGCCCTGCGGGATGGTGCGTGTGGGCACCACCACCACCGTGCGGTCGGCCAGCTTGGCCGCCTGCTCGGCCGCCAGAATGATGTTTTTGTTGTTGGGCAGCACGAACACCGTGGCTGCCGGCACGCTTTGCACCGCGCCCAAAATGTCCTCGGTGGAGGGGTTCATCGTCTGGCCGCCCTGCACCACGGCGTCCACGCCCAGATCGTTGAAGATCTCCCGCAGGCCATCGCCCGCCGCCACCGCCACAAAGCCATAGCGCTGGCTTTTGTCCACGGCCGCATAGGGGTAGGCCACGGTCGCCCCTTTTTCGGCCTTCGCCTGCTTTTCCAGCCCGGCGCCCTGGGCCTGCCGCGCCACATACTGCTCGTGCATGTTCTCTATCTTCAGGCTGGTGAGGTAGCCGTGCTCGATGGCCTTGCTGAGCGCCTGGCCGGGGTCGGCCGTGTGCACATGGCACTTGATGATCTCGTCGTCGTCCACCACCACCACGCTATCGCCGTGGCTCTCCAAAAAGGCGCGCAGCTTCATGGCGTTGGCGCCCTCGCTCTTGTTCACCAAAAACTCGGTGCAGTAGGCGTTGGTGATGTCTGGGTTCAGCTCTTGCGCAAACACGCCCTTGCCCACGTTGACGGTGCTCAGCTTCGTCTTCTGCTTTTTGAGCGCGGGCTCCTCGTCGTCCGGCAATATGGCCCCGCCGTCGATGACCACCTGCATGCCCTCCAGGATATAGCAGAAGCCCATGCCGCCGGCGTCCACCACGCCGGCCTTTTTCAGCACAGGCAGCTGCTCGGGTGTCTCGTCCAGCGCGGTGCGGGCCTCGGCCACCATCAGCGCCCACAGCGCCCGAACATCGTCCAGGCCCGCCTCGGCGCCTTTTTCGCCGGCCACGCGCGCCACCGTCAGCATGGTGCCCTCGGTGGGCTTCATCACCGCCTTGTAGGCGGCGTCCACGCCGCGCTGCATGGCGGCCACCACGTCGGCGGCCTTGGCCGTTTTCTTGCCGGCCAGCGCCTTCGAAAAGCCCCGGAACAGCAGCGAGGTGATGACGCCCGAGTTGCCCCGCGCGCCGCGCAGCATGGCGCTGGCCGCCTTGGCCGCCGCCTCGCCCACCGTGCAGTCGTCTGCAAGGCCCAGCAGCTCGTCGCGCGCCGCGCCCATCGTCATGCTCATGTTGGTGCCGGTGTCGCCGTCCGGCACTGGGAACACGTTCAGCTCGTCCACCTCGGCACGGTGGCGGGCAATGTTGTTGGCGCCAGAAACAATGGCGTCCCTCAGTGTTTTTCCGTCTAACATTTCATCCACTCCATCAGTTGGGTTCGGTGCGGCACCCCTGGGTTTGGGCGGCGCGCACGGGCACAAAGCCCGCCGGGGCCGCGCCGCCGGCCGGTTCCGCTTTGGGCCGCTCAGGCCATCACGTCGTCCACCATCACGTCTATCTTGCCCACCTCAAGGCCGGTGGCTTCTTCCACCACGTACTTCACCTTGTGGGTGATGCTGCGCACAGCGGCGGTGATGTTCAGCCCATAGGTCACCTTGATGTGCAATTCTATCATCAGCTTGCCGTCTTCCTCCTGCACCCGCACCCCTTTTTCGGGGAAATCCTTTTGCCACAGGCTCTTGATGTTGTCGCTGGCGCCGCGCATGGCCATGCCGGCCACGCCAAAGCCGCTTTTGGCGGCGGTGGCCACAAGCTCGGCAAA
>JBFXKS010000171.1:0-4448 GCA_050173515.1 Oscillospiraceae bacterium
AAAGGAAAAGCGACCATCACCGTGCGCAGCAAAGAGAGCGGGAAAAAGGCCACGGTGAAGGTGACAGTGAAAAAATAACACACCCGCCTTTTGGCAAACCAAAAAGCGGGCGTGTGGAGGGGGGTAGAGCGGGTGTTTTGACAGCAAATATTAAGGGTGGAACAGGTGCGTGAGGCGGCCTTTGCCTTTTAGGCAGACTGGCTGCTGTGGGCCGGCGCCCACGCGGTGCCCACGGTGTTCAGGCAGGTCTCGGGCACAAACATGGCGGCGGCGTCGATGAGGTTCACATATTGGCCGCCGATGAGGCCGACGGGATAGCACAGGCCTTTTTGGAAAGAATGGATGAAACCCGGCAGGGTGGTAACGTCGTCCGGCAGATGGGTGGCGTAAACGCCCACCTTTTCCGGCACGTGGCAGTCGCTGACGCCGACCGGCTGGATGCCCATTTGATCGCAATATTTCAGCGCCTCGAGGTTGAGCTCCAGCGGGGTGCTGCCGTTGAAGGCCTCGATGGCGTCGAGCCCGCGCAGCTTTGCCAGCCCGCGCCCGGCGCCGCGGCCGTTTTGGCGGAAGGGATGTGCGGCGAAGCACACGCCGCCCTGCGCCTTCACGTAGTTGATAAAATCTTGCGCGTCGATGCGCCTCTCGGGCACTTTGTCGATGCCGAAGGCGATGAAGTCGCCCTGCAGGGAGAAGAACTCTACGCCGACGAAGATGGGAAAGCCGATCCTTTTGGCATAGGCCTCGGCTTTGGCGCGCAGGCCCATGCTGTCGTGGTCGGTGATGCAAATACCGTTCAGCCCAAGGCCCTGGGCGATGGAGACCATGTCGGTCAGCGCCAGGAAGCTGTCGGGCGAGTGGGTTTTTTCGTGCATGTGCAGGTCTACGAGCATGGGTGGCCTCCAAAGGGTGGGTGGCGCTGCGGTGCCCGCATGGCGGGCATGGGTGAGGGGTTGTCTCACTGGCTATAAGTATAGCACATGATATAGATATTGTAAATAGGCAATATGTTGCGATGTTGCGATAGAAACATATATTATAGAGAAAAACATGCGAAAAAGATATAGAAAAAAACTATATGGTTTGAGCGAATGGGTGCACCCGCAGCAATGGGGCGATATGCCGATAAAAATGCCTTACCCTTTAGGGTAAGGCATTTTTATCTGGCTGTGTAGGGCCTAGAACATGGCCTCCAGCCGGGCGCGGGCCTGCTGTGCGCCGGCCACCATCTCGGCCACGATCTCGGCGGCGGAGAGGACGCTGTGGATGCGGCCGCTGGCCTGTCCGATGCTGATCTGGGCGTTGTCGTACTCGCCGTCTATGTAGGCCTGCCTGCTGCGCTGGCCGGTGATGATGGGCATGAGGTCCTCCAGCGTGCAGCCGCCCGCCTCCATCTCCAGCACCTCTTTGGCGGCCGTGTTTTTATACACGCGCAGCGCGTTGCGAATGGAGCGCTGGGTGAGGGTGGTGTCGGTCTCCTGGGCCTGCAGGATCATGTTTTTCACGTTGTCGTGCACGGGGGCCTCGCGCGAGGCCATGAAGCGCGTGCCGACGATGACGCCGTCCAGCCCGAGGGCCAGCGCGGCGTAGAAGGTTTTGCCGTCGCTGATGCCGCCGCCGCCGATGACAGGGATGGTGAGCTCTTCGCTGGCCTTGGCAAACAGCACGAAGGCGCCCACGTCGTCCATGCCGGGGTGGCCGCCGCACTCGTAGCCCACCACGGTCACGGCGTCCACGCCCATCTCCTGCGCCTTTATGGCGTGGCGCACCGAGGCCGACTTGTGGATGCTCTTGATGCCCTGCTCTTTGAACAGAGGCACAAGGTCGGCCGGGCTGCGGCCCGAGGTCTCCACGATGGGCACGCGCTCTTCCAGCACCACGTCCACAAAGCTGCGGGTCTTGTCGTCCAAAGAGAGCTCCGGCAGCATGGAGATGTTGACGATGAAGGGCTTTTGCGTCAGCTGGCGCATTTTTTTGATCTCGTCACGCAGGGCCTCTTTGTCGGCAAAGCTGGTGGCGTTCACGGTGCCGATGCCCCCGGCGTTGGACACGGCGGCGGCCAGCTCGGCCTTGGAGATCCACTGCATGGACCCTTGGATGATGGGGTATTCTACGCCAAAAAGTTCAGTGATGCGAGTTTTCAATGAGATTCCTCCTTCGGTGGCGTGGGTGGCGAAGCGAAATGGGATGAACCGTGTGAAAGGCCGTATTGCCTTTCAGTATAGCAGATGCGTGCGCGAGAATCCATAGGAAAGCGGCGGCGTTGCAGGGCACACGGGCCAAAAATACTAATGTACGTTAGTCTTACGTGTTAATTTTGTGAAAAACACCAGTGGCGTTTTTGCGGTGGATGGTGTAAGATGGGAGCATGGTGCGAATGGGTCCAAGGCTTTAAAAATTTGATTTTTGAAACGTTGGGGAGGTAATGCGTGTGGAAAAACTGTTCAAGCTGAGCCAGCACAAGACCAATGTGCGTACGGAAGTGCTGGGGGGTATCACCACCTTTTTTGCCATGGCCTACATCATTCTGGTGAACCCGGGAATGTTGAGCTACGGCGATTCGGCCATCTTCAACGGGGTGCTGTTTGCCACGTGCCTGTCCTCGGCCATCGGCACGCTGCTGATGGCGTTTTTGGCCAATTTCCCGTTTGCACAGGCGCCCGGCATGGGCCTGAACGCCTTTTTTGCCTTCACGGTGATGCCGGCGATGATCACGCTGAGCGGCAACCCCGACCTGCCGCTGGTGAAGCAGTACCAGATGGCGCTGGCGCTGGTGTTCATCTCGGGCATCTTGTTTTTGGTCATCACGCTCACCGGTGCGCGCGAGGCGGTGATCAAGGGCATTCCGCAGAACATCAAGCTGTCCATCTCGGGCGGCATCGGGCTGTTCATCGCCTACATCGGCCTGCAGAACTCGGGCCTGGTGGTGCCGAACGACTCCACCCAGGTGTCGCTCATCGCCTTTTCGGGGCCGATGGCGGACGGGCACGCGGTGCACGGGGCCATTCTGGCGCTGGTGGGCCTGCTCATCATCGGGGCGCTGTACAGCATGAAGATCAAGGGCAGCATCCTCATCGGCATCGTCGTCACCAGTGTGCTGGCCTATGTGACCGGCCACACGCATTTCCCAGAGAATTTCTACTTCAACCTCGGCCAGCAGGCCAGCGACTTTGTCAGCACCTCCTTCTTCAAGATGGACTTCGCCACGCTGTTTGCGGGCAGTGAGGGCATTGCGGCCGCGCTGGGCACCATCATCGTGCTGGTGTTGTCCTTCTCCATGGTGGACATGTTCGACACCATCGGCACCTTTTTGGGCACCGCCCAGCAGGCCGGCCTGATGAACGAGGACGGCGAGATGGAGGGCATGAAAAAGGGCCTGATGTGCGATTCCATCGCCACGGTGGCGGGCGCGGCGCTGGGCACCTCCACGGTCACCACCTATGTGGAGTCTTCGGCGGGCATCGGCGAGGGCGCGCGCACGGGGCTTTCCAGCCTGGTGACGGGCATATTGTTTGTGGTGGCGCTGCTGCTGAGCCCGTTTGTGGCGCTGATACCGGGCGTGGCCACGGCCCCGGCGCTCATCTTTGTGGGCTGCCTGATGATAGGCGGGCTGCGCAAGGTGAACTTTGACGACGTGACCGAGGCGCTGCCGGCCTTTTTGACGGTGGCCATGATGCCGCTGACCTACTCCATCGCGAACGGCATCGCCTTTGGCCTCATCTCCTACATCGTGCTGAAGCTGGTGACCGGCAAGTTCCGCGACATCAAGATCCCCACGGTCATCATCGCGGTGCTGTTCATCATCCGCTTCTTTGTCAGTATCTAGCGCGGCGCCGGCAGCTTTTGGCGGCAAACGCGCGGATAGGATAAAAGCATAAAAGGCCCCTGGCGGCAAGGCGCATTTTGCGCCCGGCTGCCAGGGGCCTTTCGTGCGTGCAAAACAGAGGGTCAGGGTGTGCCGCCGGCGGCGTCGGCCTCGGCGCGGTAGCGCAGTATCTCCTGCTGGATGGCCGGGTCCACCGGTACGAACTCGAAGGCGGGGCGGCCGGTGTAGTAGCCCTGCACATAGTCCACGCCCAGGCGGATGATGGCGGCGAGGTCCTCGCTGGTCTCCACGCCTTCGGCGATGAGGCGGATGCCGCGCGGGTGGCAGAAGGAGATGAGGTTGGCCACCAGCTGCTGCTGGTCCTGGTTTTCGTGGATGCCCTGGATGAGGGCCATGTCCACCTTGATGATGTCGGGGTTCATGGACAGGATGCGCAGCTCGTTCGAGTAGCCGCTGCCAAAGTCGTCGATGGCCAGCTGCATGCCGTGCTCTTTGATGAAGCCGAGCTTGCGCTGGAATTTTTCAGGCGAATCGCTCTCGGCCTCGGTGATCTCGATGACGATGTTGGAAAAGAGGTGGGGATAGCAGCGGCTGATGAAGAGCAGGTCCTCCTCGGCGGCTA
>JBFXKS010000172.1:0-4417 GCA_050173515.1 Oscillospiraceae bacterium
GTGGCAGGCCGCGCCGGTAGTCCAGGTGGAAGCCGTCGAAGAACTGGCTGTCGGCCAGCGCGGGCCGCGCGGTGAACTCGTAGTCCAGCACCTGTGCACCGCTGGCCTTCAGCTGCGCGATGAGCGGCAGCATGGCCTGCTCGATGCCGGCCGGGCGCACGGCGTAGTCCAGCACGGCGTCGTGCATGGGCGGCAGCACCACCACAAAGGCGATGCCCGCTTCATCACACTGCGCGATGAGCGCCAGTAGCCGCTCGAAAGCCTGCATGTCCGGCGCCCAGTGCTGGGTGTAGGGCGCAATGGCGGCCAGGTAGTCCACGATGTCCTGCCGCAGCGACACGGTCTCGCCCGATGGGGCGGTGTAGTCCACATAGATGTAGCTGGCGGGGTCCAGCGTCTCGCTCTCGCCGCCGCCCAGCACGCCGCCGCCCAGCCAGATGGCCAGGTTTTGCAGCAGCTCCAAATTGAAGCTGAGGTTGGTGAGCGTGGCGAAGGGGTTGTACAGCGCTTTTTCCACCGTCTCGAAGCGGCCCAGGTCGTAGCCCTCATTCAATGTATAAAAGGACAGCCCGAACACCACCGTGTCTATTTCGGGATAGCGGGCCAGCAGCCACTCGGCCTCGTCCAGGCTCTCGGCCAGCGAGGCCCCGCCAAAGGCCAGGTTTGTGAAAGGCACCTGCGCGGTGGCCTGCACCTGGGCCATGTTGAAGTGGGCCAGGCGCGAGTCGCCTATGATGACGCCGGCGGTGGGGTTTTTGCGGTAGCGGCCGATGGCCTCGATGGCGCTGGCGCCGGGGATGGCGTTGTTCAGGCCCACCGCCCCGGTAAAGCCCAGAAACACCCCGTAGTACACGGCGATGGGCAGCAGCACGAGCGCGATGCCGCGCAGCAGTTTTTTCATGCGTGGGTGCCTCCTCTCCCGCCGGGCTAAATGTTCCCGTAGATGAAATTGCCGCCGCCGAAGCCGCCACTCTGCGCGATGAACGCGGCGAAGCAGGCCAGCGCCAGCCCGTAGTAGATGAGAAAACGCGGCGCGGTGGACAGGCCGCCCAGCCAGGTGGCCAGCTGCGTACCCTTCAGGCGCACGGTCTGGTACCAGTCGGCCCATACGGCCAGGCACAGGCACACCAGCGCGAACAGCAAGAACAGCGCCACCATGAAGGGCTTGGCCATGAAGCCGGCCGCCACGGCATCTGTGATGTCTGCACCCAGCTGGGCAAGCGGAGCCGGCTGGAACTGGCGCACCAGCGCGCCGGCGGCCTCGGCCACGCGGCCGCCGTCCAGCCCGACCTTAAAGAACACGAGGCTCTCCACCCACAGCACCAGCACCACCGCGCGCTTGCCGATTCGCCGCAAAAGCGACGGGTTCTTTTTTGGCTTGCCGCAGTGGCGGTGCAGCAGTTCCTCACCGATGCGATACGCCGCCTGCAAGGCGCCCCACACCACGAAGCACAGGGTGTCGCCGTGCCACACACCGGACAGCAGGAAGGTGAAGGCCAGGGCGCTGAGCACCGGCGGCTTCTGGAAAAAGCGGCCGATCAGCGGCAACTTTTCCGTGAAGCGGCTCCACACCACCGGCGTGAACACATAGTCTTGCAGCCAGCTGGACAGGCTGATGTGCCAGCGTGCCCAAAAACCGGAGAAATTGGTGGCGAAGTAAGGACCGGCGAAGTTTTCGGGCAGCTGGATGCCCAGCAGCTTTGCCGAGGCGATGGCGATGTCCGAGTAGCCGGAGAAGTCGAAGTAGAGCTGCAGGGCGAACAGCACGGCGGCCACGGTGAGCGTGAGGCCATGGGTGCCGGCCAGGTCGGCGTATACCGCCTTGGTGATGACGGCCAGGGTGTCTGCCACCGCCAGCTTTTTGAAAAAGCCCAGCGCCATGCGGCGCAATGCGTCGGCGGCGCCGTGTGCGTCGAAGCGGCGCTGCGTGTCTTTCAATTGAGACAAAAGGCCGTTTGCCCGCGAGATGGGCCCCATGGTCACCGACGGGAAGAAGCCCAAAAACAGCGCGAAGTCCAGCAGGTTTTTCTCCGCCTTGGCGCTGCCGGTGGCCACGTCGGCCAAATAGCCGATGGCGGTGAAGGTGTAGAAGCTGATGCCCAGCGCGGCGGCCGTGGTGAAGTAGGCGTTGCTGTACCCAATGCCCAGCCGGGCGAACAGCGGCGAAAGAAAAGTGGCGAAAAAGCCGTTGTATTTAAAGAACGCCAGCGCCAGCACCAGCCCGGCCACGCTGAAAAAAAGGCCGGCCCGGCGCGCGCCGGGGCCTTTGGCGCGGGCCAGGGCCAGCCCGCACAGGTAGGTGTACAGCGTGCCCAGCAGCAGCACCACCAAATGCCGCGGCGCCGCAAAAAAATAGAAATAATAGCTGGCCAAAAGCAGCCACGGCCGGCGCCCGCGCGCCGGCAACAGAAAATAGGCCCCGATGGCCAGGGGCAAAAACAGCAGGTAATGCACCGATGAAAAGCTCATCTGCCAGGCGGAGGTGACGGCAGACAGCGTTTGTGAAAAGCCACCGGGCAAGGCGAACGGCATACCCCAACTCCTTCGCGCCACATGGCGTATAATCAGAACAATTATAGCCGCATGCCCCCGGTTTGTAAAGCGCACGGCATGCCGCAAACGCCTGCGTGCCGCGGCGCGCAGGGCCCGCCGAAGGCGCTGTGCCACGGCGCAGGATGCCGCTGCCGCCCAAAGGGCCCAAAACGGCGCTTTGGTTGAAAAACCGCCCGGCCTATTGTATACTAAGTTGAATATTCACATCGACGGCGAAAGCGGGGTTTGGACCCAATGGCGAAAAATGTGATGGTGACCGGCGCCGACGGCTTTATCGGCAGCCATTTAACGGAGGCGCTGGTGCGCAGCGGCCACCGCGTGAAGGCGTTTTGCTTTTACAACTCCTTTGGCAGCTGGGGCTGGCTGGACACCCTGCCCGTGCAGGTGCGCGGCGAGATAGAGGTGGAGCTGGGCGATATACGCGACCCGCGCGGTGTGCGCTTGGCCATGAAGGGCCAGCAGGAGGTCTACCACCTGGCGGCGCTCATCGCCATCCCGTTCAGCTACCACTCGCCCGACAGCTACGTGGACACCAACATAAAAGGCACGCTGAACGTGCTGAACGCCGCGCGCGACGTGGGCACGGCCCGCCTGCTCATCACCAGCACCAGCGAGGTGTATGGCACGGCCCGCTATGTGCCCATCGACGAGAACCACCCCTACCAGGGCCAAAGCCCCTATTCCGCCACCAAGATAGGCGCCGACCGCCTGGCCGAGAGCTACTACCGCAGCTTTTCGCTGCCGCTGAGCATCGTGCGGCCGTTCAACACCTATGGCCCGCGGCAAAGCGCCCGCGCGGTCATCCCCACCATCATCACCCAGCTACTGAGCGGCGCCGAGGAGATACGCCTGGGCAGCCTGCACCCCACGCGGGACTTCAACTATGTGGAGGACACCGCCGAGGCATTTCTCGCCATCGCCGGGTGTGACGAGGCCATCGGGCAGGAGATAAACATCGCCACCGGGCGCGAGATCTCCATCGGCCAGCTGGCACAGGAGATCATTCGGCAGGTGAACCCGCGCGCACATGTAGTGTGCGACGAAGACCGCCTGCGCCCGGAAAAAAGTGAGGTGGAGCGCCTTTTGGGCACCGCCGCGAAGCTCAACGCGCTCACCGGCTGGGTGCCCGCCCACAGCTTTGAAGAGGGCATCGCCCACACCATTGAATGGTTCCGCCTGCACGGGGACAGTGAAAAGGCCGGCCGCTACCACGTGTAGGCCGGCACAGTAACCGAGGTGACCATGCAGCAAGCCGAAACAAAAACCAAAAAGAAGCTGCCGCCCGGGGCCGGGTGGCTCATCGGGTATTTTGCCACCCTGGCCGCCGCGGCGGGGCTGGTGTATTTTTGGCGCGTGGTGTTTGCGCCCATGCCCGGGGCGGCCGCCCTGCCGCTGACGCTGTTTGTGGCCGGCGTGGCCAGCCTGCTTTATTTCACGCTCTTTTTGGTGTGCCGCATTAAAGACAGCTCGCTGTGCCTGCGCGCGGCGGTGCTGGTGTTTGCGCTGGGGCTGGTGTACTGCTTTGCCACGGCCCCGCTGCAGGCGCCGGACGAGTCGCGCCATTTTTTGCGGGCCTATTCCATCTCCAGCGGGCACTTCACCTACGACGGAAAAGAGCAGTTCCCCAACGACGTGAACCTGCTGGTGGAGGAGTTCGCCCCGGCATATAACCACAACATGCGCAACCAGTCGCTGCCCATGGCCTCGGGCGCGCTGGCCCACTACCAAAGCGTGCTGGCCTCTGGCGAAAAGGCGGCCACCAAGGCCGCGGCGCCCATCATGTTCCAGCTCGTCACCTTTTTGCCGCAGGCGCTGTTCATGGCGCTGGCGCGGCTGTTCGGCTTTTCGGCGCTGGGGCTGATGT
>JBFXKS010000173.1:0-4379 GCA_050173515.1 Oscillospiraceae bacterium
AAAAGCCGCAGCATCCATTCACTGGTTCTTGTGGCTGTTTTTGGTTTCGCGTTCACAACAAATCCTCCGCGCTTTGCAAAAATGGCCGGTCAAACATTCGTTAACTTTTCATCATTTTTCTCAGCCTTTTTCATATCAACATAGTGTACATCATTTTCGGCGGCGCGGCAATACTTTCCGCCACGCTTTTTCAGCCGGCGGCGCGCCGCAGCATCTTTCTCTGGCATCCGCCCTTTAAATTTGTTATACTATATGGATGCATCCAACACAGGTTTTACCGGCGGCGTTTTGCCTGGTGTGCAAGCGCGCCGCCACAAGGGGGAGGAGACCTGCCATGGTTCTGGATATCGACGCCGCTTCACAGACGCCCCATGAGACCATCCGCCCGCTGGCCCTTTTGGCCATGCGTGGGTGCGAGGACATGGGGAGGATGGTGAACAACTACCTGCTGCGCTGGACCACCGACCCGGAGGTGGACCGCCTGCTCACCTTTCCGGGCTACGACAAGAACTCGTTTCTCATCCAGGCCGACTGCCCGCGCTTCAGCACGGGCGAGGCCAAGGGCATGATATTGGAGAGCGTGCGCGGCTACGACCTGTACATCCTGTGCGACGTGACCAACTACCGCGTCACCTACCCGATGTACGGCAAAGAGGCCATCATGTCGCCAGACGACCATTTTTCCGATTTGAAACGCCTCATCGCGGCGGCCGGCACCAAGCCCCACCGCATCACCGTCATCATGCCCTACCTGTACGAGGGCCGCCAGCACCGGCGCTCGGGGCGCGAGTCTCTGGACGCGGCCATCGCGCTGAACGAGCTGTACAGCCTGGGCGTGCACAACATCCTCACCTTCGACGCGCACGACCCGCGCGTGCAGAATGCGGTGCCGGTGGCCAGCTTTGAAAACGTGATGCCCACCTATCAAATGCTGAAAGGGCTGCTGAAAACCTACGAGGACATCCACATCGACAAGGACCACATGATGGTCATCGTGCCGGACGAGGGCGCGGCCGACCGCGGCATCTACTATGCCACCATGATGGGCCTGGGGCTGGGCATGTTCTACAAGCGGCGCGACTACTCGGCCATCATCGACGGGCGCAACCCCATCATCGCGCACGAGTACCTGGGCGAGTCGGTGCAGGGCAAGGACATCTTTGTGCCGGACGACATTCTGGCCACGGGCGAGTCCATGCTGGACATCGCGCGCGAATTGCGCCGGCGCAAGGCGGGCCGCATCTTCCTGGCCACCACCTTTGCGCTGTTCACCGAGGGTTACAACGTGTTCGAGCAGGCCTACAAGAAGGGCCTGTTCGACCAGCTGTTCGCCACCAACCTCACCCACCTGGAGCCCCAGCTGAAAGAGCGGCCCTGGTTCACCGAGATCAACGCCGCCAAATACATCGCGCTGCTCATCGCCACGCTCAACCACGACTCTTCCATCTCCGATTTACTGAACCCCAGCGAACGCATCGGCTCCCTGCTGCGGCGGCACCACGCCCGCAGGCAGGGCAACTAGCTCGCCAACAGATTGGAGGCCGCCTGTATGATCACCATGAAAAGCACGCTGCGCGACGTCTACCGCAACCCGGTGGGCAAGGACATCATCGACATGCTGCTGCGCGGCGCCGGAAAAAGCGCCCGCCTGCTGGACAACCCCCTGGTGGGCGGCATGCGCCTGTCGGCCCTCGAGCGCCTGGTGGGCAACAAGGCGCCGGGGCTGGCCGAGGCCATCGTGCACCTGCTGTCCGGCAAGGACGATGCCGCGCCGCCCTCGCCCGCGGCCATTGCGCACACCTGGTGGAAAGAGGCCGTGGTGTACCAGATATACCCGCGCAGCTTTCAGGATTCGAACGGCGACGGCATCGGCGACCTCGCCGGCATCCGCAGCCGCATCCCCTACCTGAAAGAGCTGGGCGTGGACGTGGTGTGGCTGTCGCCCATCTACGACTCGCCCAACGACGACATGGGCTACGACATCCGCAACTACAAGAAGATCATGAAGGAGTTTGGCAACATGGCCTCCTTCAACGCCCTGCTGGCCGAGCTGCACAAAAACGACATCAAGCTGATGATGGACCTGGTGGTGAACCACACCTCGGACGAGCACGCCTGGTTCAAAAAAGCACTGGCCGACCCCGCCAGCCCCGAGAAGGACTACTATATCTGGGCCAACGGAAAAGGCGACAAAGAGCCCAACAACTGGACCAGCTTTTTCAGCGGCAGTGCGTGGAACCACTACGACGAAACGGGCGAGTGGGCGCTGCACCTGTTCAGCCAAAAGCAGATGGACCTGAACTGGGACAACCCCGCTTTGCGCGCCGAGATCTATGAGATGATCAACTGGTGGTTGGCCAAAGGCGTGGACGGGTTCCGCATGGACGTCATCAGCCTCATCTCCAAAGACAGCCTGGCCGACGGCAACGAGGCCATTGGCAAGGCCATCGGCATCACCGGCATCGAGCACTACTTCTACGGCCCGCGGCTGCACACCTACCTGCGCGAGATGCGCAGCGAGTCCTTCGGCAACTTCGACACCTTCACCGTGGGCGAAACGCCCGGCATGGGCCTGGAGATGAGCCGCCTGCTCACGGCCGAAGGACGGGACGAACTGGACCTGGTGTTCAACTTCGACCAGCTGGAGAACCCCGGCAAGAGCCGCATGTTCGAGTACGAGTACGACCTGCGCTATCTGAAGCCCTATTTCCTGAAATGGCAGCAGGAGTACGGCAACAACTGCTGGCCCAGCCTGTTTTTTGAAAACCACGACAACCCCCGCATGGTGAGCAAGGTGAACCCCGACCCCGCCTACCGGGTGGTGATCGCCAAGCTGCTGGCCATATTACAGCTCACCCTCAAGGGCACGCCGTTCATCTACCAGGGCCAGGAGCTGGGCATGACCAACTCGCGCTTTTCCTCGCCCGACGACTTGCGCGACGTGGAGGCGCTGAACCGCTACCGGCAGCTGAAACAGGACTACGCCGAGGCCGGTGACGAGGGCGCGCAGATCGCCTTTGAAACGGTGGCCTGGGGCACGCGCGACCACGCGCGCACGCCCATGCAGTGGGACGCCACCGAGAACGCCGGCTTCTCCACCGCTGCGCCCTGGCTGGGCGTGAACCCCAACTTCCCGGCCATCAACGCCAAAACCGAGATGGAAAACCCGGACTCGGTGTTCCATTTCTTCAAAACCCTCATCGCGCAGCGCCACCAGCACAGCGCGCTGGTGTACGGCGAGTTCCGCCCGGTGTTCTTGCGGGACAAGAACACCCTGTGCTACTTCCGCCTGGGCGCTGGCGAAAAGTTCTATGTGGAGGTCAACCTCACCGGCGCCGACCAAAAGCGCCCCGGCCCCCTCACCGCCGAGCACCACCTCATTGCCGGAAACTACGGCGGCACCGCCACCACGCTGCGCCCCTACGAGGCCAACCTCTACCAGCTGTAGAGGCACCATCACACAAAGCGGCCGCCCTTGCCCACTTTTTTGTAGCTGGGGTCGGCAGCGTCCGCAGGGGAAGTGGCGGGTGTTGCCTGCGGGGGCGTCAGCCGCAAGGCGTATCGCGCACGACGGGATTTTTGTTGTGCGCGAGGCGCCGCGGAAGGTAGCCCCAGCGGGGAATATCCGCCGATGCCCTTGCGGATGCAAATGGTCTGAGCACAAAAAGCGGCCACTCCTAGGAGTGGCCGCTTTTTGTGCCCTTTATTGGCAAAATCAGTCTTTCAGCTTGTCCAGCCCTTTGTTCACCACGTTGGTGATGGCGTCGTTCATCTCGTCCAGCGCATGGGCCGCTTTCTGATAGCCCTTCTCGGCGGTTTCCTTCGCGGCCTCCACCTGCCCGGCCGCGATGTCCACGTCGGCCTTTACGCTCTCTTCTATCTTGTCGATCTTCTTGTCCAGGTCCTTCGTATCGGCCATGTTGCTCCCTCCGTCCTGTTGCGCTTGCACCCTGTGCAGCAGCTTACGCCTGGGGCGGCGGCTCCTGCGGCGGGTTCTGCTGTTCGGCGTATACGTTCACGTTCACCTGCGGCTGGCCATACTGCGCGTTCAGCGCATTGTACGAATTGCCGATGGCGTTCATGTTCTTGATGAGGATATGGTAGGCCACAAACATGCCGATGCCGCACAATAGCGAGCCCACCAGCATCCACAAAATGACGGTGGTGCCGTTCTCCTGGAAGGCCAGGTTATACCGGGGCGCGTTTCTCTGCAGGCGGTTGCCCAGCTTGTAGTACCAGTACCAGATATAGATGCTGCAGGTGACGATGCCCAGCAGCCAGGCGATGATATAGTTGGTGGTCTCCTCGCCGTCGCCCTGGCAGGTGGTGTTCTTGTCCTCGGCATATTTGTACCAGAAGTAGAGATTGTAAATGCCGCA
>JBFXKS010000174.1:0-4372 GCA_050173515.1 Oscillospiraceae bacterium
GTTTGGCGTCACGGGCTTCGAGGACCTCTTCCACCGCGCGATGGACGGTTTTTTCGGGCTGTTCACCGACGGCTCGGTGAAGTCGATCCTGTTCGTGTTCATCACCAATTTCCTGTGGTTCTTCGGCGTGCACGGTTCCAACGTGCTGGAGGGCGTGGCGCAAAGCATCTTCCACAACCCCGAGACCATCGCCAGCACGGCGCCTTTCCTCACCAAGCCCGCCATCGACGTGTTCATTTTGATGGGCGGCTGCGGAACCACCATCAGCCTGCTGGTGGCCATCTTGCTGTTCGGCAAGCAGAAGAACAACCGCAGCCTGGCCAAGATGGCCGCCATTCCCATGCTGTTCAATGTGAACGAGCTGATGGTGTTCGGCCTGCCCATCGTGTTCAACGCGGTGTTCTTCATCCCGTTTTTGCTGGTGCCACTGGTGTGTGTGGGCACCACGGCGCTGGCCATCACCACCGGGCTGGTGCCGCCGCCGATGAACCAGGTGGAGTGGGTGATGCCCATTTTTGTGAACGGCTACCAGGCCACGGGCTCGATACGCGGCGCGTTGCTGCAGGTGGTGAATATCCTGGTGGGCGCGCTGATCTACAGGTTCTTCCTGGTGCGGTACGAGGTGCGCACCAACGAGCGCATGCTGGGCAACCTGGCCACGCTGGTGGGCGAGCTGAAAAAGAGTGAAGACGCGGGCGAGCCGCTGGTGCTGCTGGAGCTGAAAGGCCCGGTGGGCGGCGTGAGCAAGATGCTGGCGGCAGACCTTTCGCACGTGATGCGCCGGCCGGACTCGCTGCGCCTGTTCTACCAGCCGCAGTACAACAGCGACGGCCAGTGTGTGGGCGCCGAGGCGCTGCTGCGCTGGGAGCACCCGATCTGCGGGATGATCTACCCGCCGCTGCTGATAGGCCTGGCGGGCGAGATGGGGCTGCTGAACGCGCTGGAGCGAGAGATATTCCGCATCGCAGCCGAGGACATCACGGCGATGCACAAAGAGAACATCTGCCCCGGCTCGGTGAGCGTGAACGTGACGGCGGCCACGCTGAAGGACCCGACGTTTGTGGCCTACCTGAAAGAGCTGCTGGCGGCGCACCCGGACGTGAAGGACACGCTGTGCATCGAGCTGACCGAGCAGATGTCGTTTATTTTGAGCGAGACGGTGAAAGACCGGCTGAAGGCTGTGCACGAGATGGGCATCCGCTTCGCCGTGGACGATTTCTCGATGGGGCACACCAGCGTGAAATACCTGCAGAGCAACCTGTTCGACGTGGTGAAGCTGGACGGCTCGCTGGTGAGCGACATGATGGTGAACGAGCGCAGCGCGGAGATCGTGCAGTCCATTGTGAAAATGGGGCAGAGCATGGGCTTTGAGGTGCTGGCCGAGTATGTGGAGACCGAAGCGCAGCGCGACAAGCTGAAAGAGCTGGGCTGCCATCTGTACCAGGGCTACCTGTATTCGCCGGCGATACCGCTGGCGGAGCTGCGGCTGGTGCTGTACCGCGACGCGCCCAACCACGCGAGGTGCAGGGAGGGAGTGCTTTAGGGTGCTAAAGCGCCCCGGGTTGCGATTTCTCCGGACCTGGGGCGCGCAAGCCATCGCTCGTGCTTACGCACCCGCCCACCGCGTCGGCCTACGGCCTCCACTGCTCAGGCGCCTTGGGGCCCTTCGCAGTGCCTACCCGCCGCGATCGCTTTGCTCCCAGCCCTCGCCTTACGGCTTCGGCCTGCGGCGGTGTGCTTTTGTTTGTTCGCTGCGCTCACAAGCCAAAAGCAGTGCTAAAGCACCCCGGGTTCACGATGTTTGCTTCGCAAGCCATCGCTCGTGCTTACGCACCCTTGTCATTCAGTACTGTTGTCTGCTTCATGGGTCGCACGACAACGCCTTGAATGTATCTGCGGTGCTTTTTGGCATGGCGGATGCCAACATAGGAGACGCATCATGCCTGAAACATCCCCGTTTGTGACAAAACGCATCTACCTGCCGGCAGAGGCCACCGACGGCGCGCGCGTGTTGGTGGACCGGCTGTGGCCGCGCGGCATCAGCAAAGAGCGCGCCGCGCTGGCCGCCTGGCTGAAGGATGCAGCGCCCAGCACGGCGCTGCGCCAGTGGTTCGGCCACGAACCCGAGCGCTTCGAAGACTTCAGCGAAAAATACCGGCTGGAGCTGGCCGCCGACCCCGAAAAGCAGCCGGCCATCAGGGAACTGCTGAACATGGCGCAGGCCGGGCGGGTGACGCTGCTGTACGCCGCCAAAAGCCCCACTGTGAACCACGCCGTGGTGCTGAAAGGCTACCTGGACGGCCTGCTGGCCCGCTAGAAAAAATGTGCAGCCGCCCGGGCAGGGCGGCTTTTTTATACGCCCCTACCCGCTGCGTCGCGCCTTTGACGCTCCAGCCATCTTCGCGCTTGTCGCCTCGCTTCGCTCGGACACGCTCCGAAACGCTCGCTGCCGCTCGCCCTCACACGCACCGCAAGGGTGCGGCTTCGGTCTGCATCGGGCTCGGCAGTTTGCTGCGCAAGCCTGCCTCGGCGCTAAAGCGCCCCTCCCGCTGCGTCGCGCCTTTGGCGCTCCAGCCATCTCCGCGCTTGTCGCCTCGCTTCGCTCGGATGCGCTCCGAAACGCTTGCTGTCGCTCGCCCTCACACGCACCGCAAGGGTGCGGCTTCAGTCTGCATCGGGCTCGGCAGTTTGCTGCGCAAGCCTGCCCGCCCTTAACGCATCACTTCCTCGCTGCGCTCGTTGTTCTGCGAGGGCGGTGTGCTTTTCCCCAAGGGGATGCAAGCGATGTTTTGCCTGCGGCAAAGCCAAAAGCAGTGCTAAAGCACCCTGCCTCGGCGCTAAAGCGCCCCGGTTGACTGCGCCGTCGGCCTCTTATATACTGAATGAAAGCAGACGACACGGCGGTGCGCCGCCAGGGAAATGGGGGGATGGCCTGTGGATTACGCAAAAATCTCGCTGGAGAAGCACTATGAGTGGAAGGGCAAGATAGAGGTGACCGCGCGGGTGCCGGCGGGCAATAAAGAGGAGCTGTCGCTGGCGTACACGCCGGGTGTGGCGCAGCCGTGCCTGGAGATAGAGAAAGACGTGGACAAAAGCTATGAGCTGACCCGCCGCTGGAACACCGTGGCGGTGGTGACCGACGGCACGGCCGTGCTGGGGTTGGGAGACATCGGCCCGGAGGCGGGCATGCCGGTGATGGAGGGCAAATGCGTGCTGTTCAAGGCCTTCGGCGATGTGGACGCCATCCCGCTGTGCGTGCGCTCGAAGAAGGTGGAGGACATCGTGGACACGGTGGCCCTGCTGGCGGGCAGCTTTGGCGGGGTGAACCTGGAGGATATCTCGGCGCCGCGGTGTTTTGAGATAGAGCGGCAGCTGAAGGCCCGGTGCGACATCCCGATATTCCACGACGACCAGCACGGCACGGCGGTGGTGACGCTGGCGGCGATGCTGAACGCGCTGAAGCTGACAAGCCGGAAGCTGGAGGATGTGCAGGTGGTGACCAGCGGCGCCGGGGCGGCCGGTGTGGCGGTGATCCGCCTGCTGATGGCCATGGGCCTGCGCAACGTGGTGATGTGCGACAGGGCGGGGGCCATCTACGAAGGGCGCGAAGGGCTGAACGCCGAGAAGATGCAGATGGCGGCGCTGAGCAACCCCGGGCGCAAAAAAGGCAGCCTGACCGATGTGATAAAAGGCGCGGACGTGTTCATCGGGGTGTCGGCGCCGGGCGCGGTGACGCCAGAGATGGTGCGCAGCATGGCAAAGGACCCCATTTTGTTCCCCATGGCAAACCCGGTGCCGGAGATCATGCCGGACGAGGCGGTGGCGGCCGGCGCCGCGGTGGTGGGCACCGGCCGCAGCGACTTTGCCAACCAGATAAACAATGTGCTGGCCTTTCCGGGCATCTTCCGTGGGGCGCTGGATGTGCGGGCAAGCGATATCAACGACGAGATGAAGATAGCCGCGGCCCACGCGCTGGCGGGGCTGATAGACGAAAAAGAACTGCGCGCCGACTATATCATCCCGGCGGCCTTTGATGCACGGGTGAAGGACGCGGTGGCCACGGCGGTGGCGCGTGCCGCCCGCGAAAGCGGCGTGGCGCGGATATGAACACCGCTCGGCGGCAAAACAGCAAAACCCGCCGCCCAAAGCGAAAACGAAAAGCGGCAGACCGCCTTGACAAAATGCGCCGTATTTGATATATTATCACTTGCACTGACGGTGCATGCGGATATGGCGGAACTGGCAGACGCGCATGATTCAGGTTCATGTGAGCTTACGCTCATGGAGGTTCAAGTCCTCTTATCCGCACCATTCAAGGAGTCGTCAAAAAATGCTTCGGCCGCGCCGAAGCATTTTTTGACAGGCAAAGTGG
>JBFXKS010000175.1:0-4319 GCA_050173515.1 Oscillospiraceae bacterium
TGCGGGTGAAAAACGGCTACTGGATGAAAAAGGCGTCTGCGGTGCGGCAGCTGGAACAGAATCGGCTGCCCATTCTGTTCATCCACGGCGGCGACGACAGCTTTGTGCCGGTGGCCATGTTGGATGAAGTATATAAGGCCACGGCGGCGCCCAAAGAGCGGCTGGTGGTGCCCGGCGCGGGGCACGGCGCGGCCGGCGTGGAAGACCCGGCGCTGTATTGGAAAACGATCGCCGCGTTTTTTGACAGGCACATGCCGCCGGGCAGGGGGCGAAAAGGCGTTTAGGATGGGCGCAACAGCGCGCAGGAAGGCGAAAAATAACGGTTAGCCGTTGCTAATTCATTGACAGCGGCCCACGGGTGTGGTAAAATGCACAAGACAAATGAATAACCCGTGGGGGAGTAGTTGGCACGCGGTGGCGTGTGGCAAGTCAACATGCTGGCAATTTGCCTGGCTTGTCTTAAAAAACGAGACTCATGTATTGGCCAAAGGCATACATGCGGTCTTTTTTATTGCCCATGTATGGCCCAAAAGAGGCCGTATGTGGGTTTTTCATTGTAAACAACGGAAGGGATGTGCTTACAATGGGTTGGACGATTCTACTGCTGGCCATAGGGCTGTTGCTCATCATCAAGGGCGGAGACGTGTTTGTGGACGCGGCCTCGTGGATGGCGGAGAAAACGGGGATACCCCGGCTGATCATCGGGGCCACGGTGGTGAGCCTGGCCACCACGCTGCCGGAGATGCTGGTGTCTTTCATCGCGGCGGGCGGGGGCAAGGTGGACATGGCCATCGGCAACGCGGTGGGCAGCGTGACGGTGAACATCGGGCTCATCATGGGCATCGCGCTCATCTGCATCCCCACGGCGGTGCGCCGGCGCGACTACCTGCTGAAATCCGTTTTGATGCTGGGCGCGGCGCTGATATTGATGGCTTTCGGCTTCACGGGCACCATCGGCCTGGTGCCCAACGTGCTGCTGCTGGTCATCTTCGTCGTGGCGATGTGGGACAATGTGCACCAGGCACGGCTGGCGATGAAAAGCCAGCTGCCGCCTGCGCCCGAGGCGGCGGGCCAAAAGGCGGACGACGGCGCCATCGCCTACATTGTGGCGAAAAAGCCCGCGGCGGCCTGTGGCGGCGAGGCCGTGCTGGGCGCGGCGGTGGCCAGGGGGAAAACCACCGGCCGCGAAGTGGCGGCCAACCTGGCAAAGTTCGTGCTGGGCGCGGCGGCCATCGTGGTGGGCTCGCAGCTGCTGGTGGACAACGGCAGCGCGCTGGCCCTGCTGCTGGGCGTGCCAGAGCGCATCATTGCGGTGAGCGTGGTGGCCATCGGCACCTCACTGCCAGAGCTGGTCACCACGCTGTCGGCCATCGCCAAAAAACAGTGCTCGCTGTCGGTGGGCAACATCATCGGCGCCAACATCATCGATCTGACGCTGATATTGCCCATTAGCTCCCTGATAGCGGGCAAGGCGTTGCCCGTTTCCAGCCAGTTTGCCACGGTGGACCTGCCCGCGTGCTTCGCAGTGGGATGCATCGCGCTCATCCCCACGCTGATAACGGGAAAATTCCGGCGGGCACAGGGCATTTTCATGGTGGTGTTTTACGTGGCCTACCTGGTGTTCACCACCCTGGTTTTGGGCTAGCCTGGCGCGCCTGCGCACACAGGCCCGGCCACACAAAAAGACAAGAAAAAAGCAGCCTCGGTGCGCCGAAAGGGAGCGCCGAGGCTGCTTTTTGCATGTTTTTTATCGGAAAGCGGCGGGGCGATGGCCCCTGTGACCGTGCTGTGACCTTGGCAAAGTATAATAAAGGGCGAAACCACTGTTCTTCACCGGGGCAGGCGCAAAAATGCCCGAGGCAAAGCCCCGGGCATAAAGCGACAACCAAAGCAGACGGGCAAAACCTAGGAGATCTCGCCCTCGCCGGGGAACCCGCCAAAAAGCGGCTGCAGCGGGTAGTTACCAAGGTTCAAAGCCTCTGTGGCGTCGGTGCCCAAGCTGACGATCTCGGGCGCGGTCCATTCTTTTTTCGTGATTTCCATAGCAGATGACCTCCTATATGGGGCTGGCCCTCGCCAAGGCGAGAGGCGTTGGCTGACGGGATGGGAACAAGATAAATGCATTAACGAACCAATTTCTGTCTGACCTTAGTATACGGGGTGGCGGCCGGCACTGTCAATAATTCTAACAAAACGGTAAGAAATAGATACCTTTAGTAAAGTTTAGTGTATAATTCCAATTGTACCAGTATCGAAATGCGGGGCATGGCCGCGGTGGCCTGCACAGTGCACCGCATGGGAAATAGAAACGACAGGCGATACCACTTGGTGTTGATAAGGAGCGTGCGAAGATGAAAAAGAATTGGTTCAAGTCCAAACTATCCACGCGCATATTGGCGGTGGCGGTGCTGGCGATGTTCCTGATCGTCAGTGTTCCCCAAACCATCTATGCGGGCGAAGGCCCCGAAGAGGCGGTTTCTTCTCAGGTGGATGCAAATCTGGAAAACGAGATACTGCCAGATGAGACGGACCCTGTGGACGAATCGGAAACCACAGACCCGGCAGAGGCCACAGACCCGGTGGATGCCACAGACCCGGCGGACCCGGTGCCTTCCGTAGACCCCGCAGGCCCGGCAGGCCCGGCGGGCGCAGTGGATGCGCCGGTGGCGGCGCTGGAAGAAGACGCCCCGGTGGCAGTGCTGGAGGCGGATGCGCCGCAGGCGGGCACAGAAGCGGAAGAGGACGCGCCGCAGGCGGGCCTGGAGGCAGACCCGCCCCAGGTGGAGTATGAGATCAAGATCGAATACCTATATCAGGATGACCGCACCATGGCCGTGAGCCCCTATGTGGTGAAGGTGGCCCAGGGTGCAGACTACCTGCTGGAGGTGGAATCTCCGGCGGTGGCGGGCTATGTGCCCGACCCGCTGAAGGTGAGCCAGCAGTTCACCGCCGTGGCCAAAAACGAAGTGGTGACGGTGCTGTATGCGCCGGCGCTGGGCATCTCCACCGACCCCACGCTGAAGCCCATTCGCCGCGTGGAGATACGCTATGTGTTCGAAGACGGCAGCCAGGCGGCATCCAGCTGGATGGGCGACGTGCAGGACGGCGCCGTGCCGGGCCTGACGATAGACGCGCCCGCGGTGGCCGGCTATACCCCCGAGCCCGCCTCGACCGCGCTGAACACGGCCATCACGAAGAACGAAGTGTACTATGTGGTGTACAAGGCGCAGGCGGCGCCTTACAGGCTGCGCCTGACGCAGCAGGACCCCGACGACATGGACGTCTATACCGAATTTGACGTGCTGGACATGACGGGCACGGTGGGCCAGGTGCCCGACCCTGCCACCTGGGCGCTGCCCACCATAGAGGGCTACAGCCCGGCCTATGATGCCTCCGCCTTGCCGGCGGTGGCCCCGGCCGTGTACGACGCAGGCGGCACGCTGCTCTCGTGCACCGAGATCATCATCCCATACGCCCGCAACGCCTATGAGATCATTTTCACAGACACCGAGACCGGCTTTGAGCAGCGGATGAGCTACCTTTACGGGCAGGCGCTGCCGGTGGACGGCATCGACTTGCCGGCGCTGTATAACAAAACCGGCGTGGCGCCCACCGGCTGGAGCATAAGCACCCCAGACGGCGGCTTCACCGTGGACATGACGGAGGGCAAGCTGGCGGGCAACGCCACGATGCCGCATATCGAAGGCGGCATGCTGACGCTGGAGGCCACCTGGGGCGACGCGGTGGTGTACACGGTGGAGTATTGGGTGGAAGACCCCAACACCGGCGCTTACACCTTCATCGGCTTTGAAAAGCGCACCGGCACGGCGGGCGAGGATATAGCGGGCCTGGTGCCGGCCGTGGGCAGCACCGATGCGGCCGACTTCACCAGCGAGGCCATCTTCCCCATCGCCGACTATGTGGAGGCGAAGGGCGGCGCGCGCCGGCCCTTTGTGTACACCGACCCCGCCGACATCGCCACCAAGAACCCCGGCAGCGCCTTTTACACCTATTCCGGGTATGACCCTGCGAATGTCGGGCCTGGCGACACGCTGAATGCGGACGGCACCACGGTGCTGAAGTACCATTTCGCCGCCAACGCATTCCAGCTGGAATACAGCGGGAACGGCGTGACGTTTACCAGCCCACATGGCGTCGATGCCACAAGTTATACCACGCGGCCCATCAAGTTTGGCGAACGGCTGGGTACCGAAGACTGGTTCGAGATCACAGAGGGCGGGGCGAACAACACCCGCTTCGGCGGCTGGCTGCGTGCCTCTGCCGACTACAGGCGGTACTACCTGGGCCAGCCCACGGCG
>JBFXKS010000176.1:0-4287 GCA_050173515.1 Oscillospiraceae bacterium
CCACGGGCGATCATTTCGATGTGGTGGCGGATCTTGAAGCCGGCGGCGTCGGAATCGGTGAGGATGAGCACGCCGCGCGTTTTGCCCAGGCGGCGGATGAGCGCCTTGGTCTCTTCGTCGGTGAAGTTGGAGTAGCCGCCGGTGGTGAGGATGAGGGCGTCGACGACTTGCGAGAGGACCACGGCGTCGTATTTGCCCTCGACGACGATGACCTCGTTTATCTTCAGCTTTTCCATGCGGTTTTCCCCAGCTGCATCAGGTTCCCCAGCGCGGCCTGCAGCAGCATGCCCTTGTCTGGCAGGGGGTTGCTTTTGAGGTCCACATCCAGCTTGGCCAACAGCAGCACGGCGGCCTGCAGCTCGGCGGTGGATAGCGGCGCGGCATTTTGCTTTGCCTTTTGCAGGCGGTAGGGGCTGCCGGTGTAGCCATAGTCGGCGGCGAGCTGGCTGGCGCTTTTGCCACAGCTTTCGGCGATGCGCACGCGCAGCATGTCCACATAGCTGCCGGCCAGCGCGGCCGAGATGGCCACCGGTTCGTGCCGCAAGCTGAACAGCTCGTCCAGCTTTTGGAAGACGGCCGCTTTTTTGCCGGCGGTGACAAGGCGCAGCAGCTCGAACACGTCGGCCTCGATGTTGCGGGTGGCCCAGCGGTGGACGTCCTCTTCGGTGATGGTTTGATAGTTGACAAAGGCGGCCAGCTTGGCCACCTCGTTTTGCAGCAGGTGGCGGTCCTCCCCCGCCCTCTCCAGCAGGGCCTCGGCTGCGCGCGGCGCGAAGCGGGCGCCCTGTGCCTCGGCGAGGCCTTGCAGGTATTCGAGCGTCTGCCTGCGGGTGGGCGGCGGAAACTCGAGCGCGAGGCCCGCCTTGCCCGCCGCGGCAAAGAGGGCCTTGGCCTTTTTGGACGCGGCGGTTTTTTTGTCCTTATAGAGCGCGGTGACGAGCAGCACCGCGTTGCTGACCTCGCCAAAGAGCTCGGCCAGGGCGGCGACGTCTTTTTCGGACATGGAGGACGGGGCGATGGCGCGCAGCTCCACCAGGCGCGGCGTGCCGAAAAACGAGATGACGCCGGCGGCGGCGATGGCGTCGTCGAGGCTGGGCACCGGGCCCGGGACCAGGGTGACCTCGGCGTCATCGCCGGGCGCGAGGGCACTGCGGACACAGGCGGCGGCCTCTTCGAGCAGGGCGCCTTGCGTGGAGGCGAGATAGTAGACCGGGCAGTGCCCTGGCCGGGCCAGCGCCGCTTTGAGCTCATCCATTTTCGATGCCATCTGCTGCCTCCTTCCATACAACGCTTTTGCCGGGGCGTATCCACAGGGCGGTGTCGCCGTCGCTTTGCACCACGGGGGTGCCCTCCTCCAGCCATTCGGGCAGCTGGCCGGTGGTGAGCAGGGTGCCGAACGAACCGCTGACCGTGCCGCCGCCCGCCAGCAGGACGTCGAGCGGGGCGTAGGGCTGTAAAGTGACCGAGCCTGCCACAAGGCCGACCTTATAGCCGGCGATGTCCACACAGGCGACGGCGCCGCCGCCCTGGCGCCCGACGCTGACCGAGACGTTCTCCATCGGCTGGGCAGACCAGCGGCTGAGGACGTCTTCTTCGACGACAAGGGTGGTGGCGGGCGCGAACAGGCTTTCGTACTCGGTGCTTTGGGCGGTGCGGCGCATGTCCACCCAGAGGACGCATTCGCGCACGCGCTGCTGGCGCAGGATGCGGGAGATGGCCGCGATGCTTTGGCGGCTGCGGTAGAGCACCACCGCCTGGCCACCACTGGTGACGACGAGGGATGGGCTGGCGCTGCCGCCGGCCAAAGTGAGGTGCACCGTGCCGGCGGAGAGCCAGAGGCTGAGCGCGAGCGCGGTGGCGGCCAGCAGAACGGCCGAGGCGCCAAACAGGCGCGGGCGGCCCGACCTGAACGCGGCGAAGACCAGCAGGTAGACCGCGAGGACCACAACGAGACCATATAGGCCACCCAAGGGGACCCACGCCCAGGTGGCCTGGGCACACAGGCCGGTGAGCCAGCGGAGAAGGGCCAGCAGCGCCCCGCCCAGCAGCCCGGCGGGCAGGCCCAGCCAGCCCAGAACAGGCACGGCGGGCGGCAGGGCCATGACAAGGCCGCACAAAACGATGGGCGCCACCAGCGGAACGGCGAGGATGTTCATGGGGATGGTGAACAGCGAGGTGCCAAGGCCTGACCAAATGAGGACAGGCAGGGTGGCCACGACGACGCAGACGGGCGTGAGCACCGCCGAAAGCAAAGTGATGCCGAGCCACTTTTTGGAGCGGCGGGGGGCCTCGAAAAAGCCGGCGCGGTTTTTGAGGGTGAGCTGCAGCCGGCCACCCTGCACCGCGCCCAGCGTGGCGGCGAAAGAGAGCTGGAGGCCGACGTCGTTGCAGGCATAGGGGTTGGCGATGAGCACCAGCATGGCGAGGCCGAGCGAAGTGAAGATGTCTGGCTTGCGGCGGAACAGGGCGCCGGCGTAGACCAGCAGGAACACAAAGCCACTGCGGATGATGGAGGGCGAGAGCCCGGTGAACACCATGCACAGCAGCGTGAACGCCATGCACAGCACCGCGGCCGCACGCATGGAGAACAGGCGGCGCGCGGCGGCGTAAAGGTAGGTGCAGAGGATGGACAGGTGCAGCCCCGAGACCACCAGCACATGGGAGAGCCCGGCCATGCGGTAGGCCTCTTTGGTGTCGGCGGAGAGGAAGCGCCTGTCTCCCACCGACATGGCGGCGGCCACCGACGAGAGCTGGCGCGGCAGGCGGGAGGCGATGTTGGCGCTGGCGGCGTATTGCAGCTGGCGCAGGCGCGTGGTGAGCGTGTGGGCGGTGCCGAGGACTTGCACCGACCCCTGGGGCGAGGCGCCGATGTAGTGGTTTTTGGCGTAGTTTTGCTGGCGGGACGCCGTGGTGGTGAAGGCGTAAAAACGCAATGTGATGCCGATGCGCTGGCCGACCTCGAGCGGCGAAGCGATGCCGTGGACCTGCACGCGGAAGGCGTGGGGCGCGGCTTCATCTGCGAGCGTGAGCACCTGCAGGGTGGCGTGGACGGTGTCGCCGCCATAACCGGGCTCTACGTCGAGGACGCGGGCGGTGACGGGAAGCGTTTGGCCGGCGGTGGCATCGACAGGGCGCACGACGATGGCGTCGTAGCCGGCGCGCAGCACAAGCGCGAACAAGAGGGCCCCCGCCATCAGCGCAACAGCGCCGCCCAGCGCACGGCGGAAAAACACGAGCGCCGCCAAAAACAGCACGGCGGCGGCCACCACGGCGGCAAAAAGCACACCGGGCAGCAGCCACACGGCCAGAAGCGAAGCGAAAAAACAGGAACCACCAAAAACGGCCAGTGGACGACGCATGCCGCCTACCCGATGAGCGGCAGCGGCGCGAGGAAGATGATGTCGTCGCGGTTGGCGGAGTCGCCCTCGGCGAGGACCGCCGCATGGGCCACCACCGTGGCGGTGCTTTTGGCGACGAGGGCGTCCATGGCGCGCATGGAGCCGCCGGTGCTGATGACGTCGTCGACGATGAGCACACGCTTGCCGTTGAGGTAGTCGAGGTCGGGGCGGTCGATGAACAGGGTCTGGGCCGCCTCGGTGGTGATGGACTGGACCTCGACCATGACGGGGTCTTGCATGTAAAGTTTTTTGCCTTTGCGCAGCGGGATATACTTCTTCCCGCTTTGGCGGCTCATCTCGTAGGCCAGCGGGATGGACTTGGCCTCGGCGGTGATGATGACGTCGAAGGCGGGCACGCGGTGGAGCAGGGCCTGGGCACAGGCGACGGTGAGCTCCACATCGCCAAACATGACGAACGCCGCAATGGACAAGGTGTCGCTGATTTTGCAGATGGGCAGCTCCCGCTTGAGCCCGGCGACCTTGAGGGTGTAGGTTTCAGCCATTTTTCATGCCTCCATTATTGCCTGGTGCACAGATTGCCGAACAATGAACACAACGCCCGGACAGACGCTGCTAGCCCGGAGGCCACGCGAGCGGGCGGCCGGCCAGCACGTGGAAATGGAGATGGCCGATGCTTTGACCGCCGTCTTCGCCGACGTTGGTGACGACACGGTAGCCGTTTGTGTAGCCGTCTGCCGCGACGAGGCTGGCGGCCAGCGAAAACACTTTGCCCAGCAGGGGGCCTTCGTCCTGCGTGAGCTGCCCCGCGCTGGCGATGTGGGCCTTGGGGACGATGAGGACGTGGAACGGAGCCTTGGGGTCGATGTCGCGGAAAGCCACCACGTCGTCGTCCTCGAAGAGGATCATGGTTTGGGTTTGGCCCTTGCAG
>JBFXKS010000177.1:0-4285 GCA_050173515.1 Oscillospiraceae bacterium
ATAGCTGATAGCCTTTTCATTCGCCAGCGTGACTTTGCGGTGGCTTTTTTGTTGTGCGCTCTTTTTTGTGTTGCTGGCTATTACATTTTTTCTCGAAAAAGGCTTGACTTTATATTTACAGGCTCCCGATTCGCCCGGGCGATACATGCCATTACCGTGACATGCGACGGATATTCACCTTTAACTTATATGTTTAAGGTATTATTAAAATATACCATAGCTTATATGCTTAGTCAAGTGGCTTGCACGAAAATATAAAACTTATATGCTTAAGTTTTTCTTGTCATTCTTAAACTTATATGTTATACTCGACTTAACGACGAACTGACAGGAGTTGAAAGCGATGGCGATAGGCGAAAGAATCCGGTTCATCCGCAATCTTCGGAAAATGACACAAAAATATCTTGGAATGGCTGTGGGCTTTGATGAAAAGACCGCCGATGTTCGCATGGCGCAATATGAATCCGGCACCCGGACGCCAAAAGCTGACCTAACAAAATCTCTTGCTGGTGTTCTGGGCGTTTCTTCTCATGCGCTTGATGTCCCTGATATTGATAGCAATATTGGCCTGATGCACACCCTGTTTACCCTTGAGGATTTGCGCGGCCTGCGAATCAGCGAAGTTGACGACGAGGTATGCCTGCGGCTGGACAAGTCCACCGGCAAAACCTTTTTGGATATGAATGAAATGCTTACTGCTTGGCGGCAGCAGGCCGCTAAACTGGAGGCCGGTGAAATTACCAAAGAAGATTATGACGCTTGGCGTTACCGCTACCCTGAACTTGATACCTCGCAGCGGTGGGTGAAAATTCCCTCCCAAGAACTGAGCGATTACCTCACAGACGCTTTGAACAAAGACAAACAAGGGTAAGACCACCGGCAGGAAACAAAAAAGAGAGCTACCTGATTACTGAAAATCAGATAGCTCTTTTCTAATGGATAAGCAATAAGTGTTGCCAAAACGTTGCCATTTACGAAATCGGCAGGACGCAAACCCGCTTATATCAAGGGTTTACGCCGTTTGGCACATCATTCCCACTCGATGGTGCTGGGGGGCTTTGTGGTGCAGTCGTAGAGGATGCGGTTCACGCCGGGAACTTCGTTCACGATGCGGCTGGAGACATGGGCCAGCAAATCGTATGGCAGGCGGGCCCAGTCGGACGTCATGGCGTCCACGCTGGTGACCGCGCGGATGCCCACCGCGTGGGCATAGGTACGGGCGTCGCCCATGACGCCCACGCTGCGCAGATTGGGCAACACGGTGAAGTACTGCCAGATGTCCTTCGCGAGGCCCGCTTTGTCTATCTCCTCGCGCAGGATGGCGTCGCTCTCGCGCAGGATGAAAAGCTTGTCCTCGGTCACTTCGCCCAGGCAGCGCACCGCGAGGCCCGGGCCCGGGAAGGGCTGGCGGTCGACAATGAAGTCCGGGATGCCCAGCTCGCGGCCCACGCGGCGCACCTCGTCCTTGAACAGCAGGCACAGCGGCTCCAGCAGCTCGAAGCCCAGCTTTTCCGGCAGGCCGCCCACATTGTGGTGGCTTTTGATGACCGCCGCGTCGCCGATGCCCGACTCGATGATGTCGGGATAGATGGTGCCCTGGAGCAGAAACTGCATCTCGCCCAGCTTTTTGGTCTCGTCGGTGAAGACGTCGATGAACTCTGCGCCGATGATCTTGCGCTTTTGCTCGGGGTCGGTGACGCCGGCCAGCTTCTTCAAAAAGCGCGGGCCCGCGTTCACGCGGGTCACGTTCAGCTGAAAGGTGTCACCCAGGATCTGCATCACCTGGTCGCCCTCGTCTTTGCGCATGAGGCCGTGGTCCACAAACACGCAGGCCAGGCGCTGGCCGATGGCGCGGTGCACCAGCACGGCGCAGACGGTGGAGTCCACCCCGCCGGACAGCGCGCACAGCACACGGCCGCTCTCCCCCACCGTTTGGCGGATGGCGGCGATGGTGTCCTCGACGAAGTTGGCGGTGGTCCAGTCTCCGGTGCAGCCGCAGATGTCGAACAGGAACGCGCGCAGCAGCTCCTTGCCAAAGGGCGTGTGCTCCACCTCCGGGTGGAACTGCACGGCATACAGGTGCTGTTGTGCGTTCTCGATGGCGGCATAGGGGCAGGTGGCGCTGGTGGCGGTGACCGCAAAGCCGGGCGGCAGCTGCGTGATCTGGTCGTTGTGGCTCATCCAGGCCACATCCTTGGCCACCACCTTGCCCACAAGCCCGGCGCCGGCGGTGATCTCCACCTTGCCGAACTCCTGCCGGGGCTGGCGCTCCACCTTGCCGCCCAGCGCCTGGGCCATGAGCTGGGCGCCGTAGCAGATGCCAAGAATGGGCACGCCGAGGGTGTAGACGGCGGGGTCTATATCGGGCGCATCGGGCGCATACACGCTGGCGGGGCCGCCGGTGAAGATGATGCCCACCGGGTTTTTCTCGCGGATGGCCTGCAGGGCCTTGGTGTAGGGCACCACCTCGCTGTAGACGTTGTTCTCGCGGACACGGCGGGCGATGAGCTGGTTGTACTGGCCGCCGAAATCGACAATGATGATGGTTTGATGCGCCATTGAATTCCCCTCTCCTGAAAGCAGATGTTATGATTCACTTTATTGTACAACAAAACCCATTTCAAAGGAAGGGGTTTTGGGGCAAAAAAGGACGATGGCGCCTTTGGAAAAAGAAAAAAGCCTCTCTTTCGAAAGGCTTTTTTCTTTTGCGCAAACCGCAATGCTTAGTTGATTTTGATAACGACGCCGGAGCCCACGGTACGGCCGCCTTCGCGGATGGCGAAGCGCAGGCCCTCTTCGATGGCGATGGGGGTGATGAGCTCCACGTTCATCTCGATGTTGTCGCCGGGCATGACCATCTCAACGCCCTCGGGCAGGGAGATGACGCCGGTGACGTCGGTGGTGCGAAAGTAGAACTGCGGGCGGTAGTTGTTAAAGAACGCCGTGTGGCGGCCGCCCTCGTCTTTTTTCAGCACGTATACCTGGCCCTGGAACTTGGTGTGCGGGTTGATGGAGCCGGGTTTCGCCAGCACCTGGCCGCGCTCGATCTCGTCGCGTGCCACGCCGCGCAGCAGCGCGCCGACGTTGTCGCCCGCGCGGGCGTCGTCCAGCGTTTTGCGGAACATCTCAAGGCCGGTGACGGTGGTCTTGCGGGTCTCATCGGAAAGGCCCACCATCTCCACCTCTTCGCCAACCTTGATGGTGCCGCGCTCGACACGGCCGGTGGCCACGGTGCCGCGGCCGGTGATGGTCATGGTGTCCTCAACCGGCATCAGGAAAGGCATGTCCTCCTTGCGGTCGGGCGTGGGGATGAACTCGTCCACCGCGTTCATCAGCGCAAGGATGGGCTGGTATTCGGGGGCGTTGGTGTCTTTGGAGTCGCTCTCCAGCGCCTGCAGCGCGCTGCCCTGGATGATGGGGGTGTCGTCGCCGGGGAAATCGTACATGGAGAGCAGATCGCGGATCTCCATCTCGACCAGCTCGAGCAGCTCGGGGTCGTCCACCTGGTCCACTTTGTTCATGAAGACCACGATGTAGGGCACGCCCACCTGGCGGGCCAGCACGATGTGCTCACGCGTTTGGGGCATGGGGCCGTCGGCCGCAGAGACCACCAGGATGGCGCCGTCCATCTGGGCCGCACCGGTGATCATGTTCTTGACGTAGTCGGCGTGGCCAGGGCAGTCCACATGGGCGTAGTGGCGGTTCTCGGTCTCATATTCAACGTGAGAGGTGTTGATGGTGATACCACGCTCACGCTCTTCAGGTGCTTTATCAATGCTGGCGTAATCGACGAATTGTGCCTCGCCCTTCAGCGCCAGAACCTTGGTGATGGCGGCGGTGAGGGTGGTCTTACCATGGTCGACATGGCCAATGGTACCAATGTTGACATGGGGCTTGGTACGTTCAAATTTGGCTTTTCCCATTTCTTTTATATCCTCCTTAAGTTTGAAAACTATGTAGGTATTGCTATTCTACTAAAACCATACTGAAAAATCAAGAGTTTACGCGGATTTGCGGCGGGTGGGCGCTCAGTCGCCGGAGCCGTTTGTGGTCATGATGCCTTCTGCGATATTCTTGGGCACCTCGGCGTAGTGGCTGGGCTCCATGCTGAACTGGCCGCGGCCCTGCGTTTTGCTGCGCAGGTCGGTGGCGTAGCCGAACATGCCCGACAGCGGCACCAGCACATTGATCTGCTGGCTGCCCGGCACGGCCTCCATGCCCTGGATCTGCCCGCGGCGTGCGTTGAGGTCTCCGTTGACGTCGCCGGTGTACTCCTCCGGCACGG
>JBFXKS010000178.1:0-4282 GCA_050173515.1 Oscillospiraceae bacterium
CTCGCTACCTCCACCTTGGCAAGGTGGCGCTCTACCAGATGAGCTAAAGCCGCAAAATCGCTGCGCCAAAACTTGGAGCAGCGAAGATTATTCTACAGGATTATCAGGCTTTTGTCAAGGCGGCCAGGGCGCCAGCCTCACTGCATATCCCGCGTTATTTCGTCTAATTCGAATTCATACTTGCGGTTACAAAAATGGCACTCCACCTGGGCCGTTTGCTTTTCCATTTGCATCTTTTCTATTTCGCTTTTTCCAAGGCTCATCAAAATGGCCCTGGTGCGCTCACGGCTGCAGCTGCAGCGGTATGCCACTGTGCGGCGCTCGGTCACCTCGGCGCCCAGCTTACCCAGCGCCGCTTCGGCCATGGCCTTTGGCGTCCAGCCTTTTTCAAGCATCTCCGTCACCGAGGGCAGCGCCTCGACGCAGGCCTCCACTGCCGCGATATCCGCCTCCTCTGCCCCGGGCAACAGCTGCAGCAAAAAGCCGCCCGCCCGCTTGATGGACAGGTCTGCGTTCACCAGTACGCCCAGCGCACAAACAGACGGCGTCTGCTCGCTGGCGGCGTAGTAGGCGGTGATATCCTCGGCGATCTCGCCGCTCACCAGGGGCACCTGCCCCACATAGGGCTCCTTCAGCCCCAAATCCTTCATCACAGCCAAGGTGCCGCTGTGGCCCACGGCCGCGCCCACGTCCAGCTTTCCGTCGGCGCGAATGGGCAGCTCCACCACGGGGTTCGTCGCATATCCACGCACATTCCCTTCGCCGTCCGACACCGCCACCATCACGCCCACAGGCCCGCCGCCGTCCACGCGCAGCGTCAGGCTGTCCTGCGCATTTTTCAGCCAGCTGCCCATGATGGACGCAGCCGTGAGCAGCCGCCCCAGCCCGGCAGATACCACCGCGCTGGTCTCGTGCAGGCGCTCCATCTCTTTCACGATCTCGGTCGAGTCCAGCGCGCACACCGCCACCCGCCCGTTTTTCGATATCGCTCGAACCATATTCTCCATTATTATTATCATTTCTCTTTCGTCATTTATTCTTTTCGCGCGGCGATCAGCAGCCGCTCACTTTCCGCGCGCACCGGGCCAAAGGTTTCGCCGTCTTCCACTCGGCACAGTTTAAGGCCCTTTCTTGCCAGCAGATCCTCCAAAAACGGCAGCGGATGGCTATATTCCCAGAAGGTCTCGCTGAATTTCACCACGCCGCTTTCCTTCAGCCGGATGCTGATCTCGCACGCCCCGCGCTCGGGGTCGTAGTGGTTCTGCCACAGAAAGGTGCTTTTTCCATCCTCCAGTTTTGTCTGGAAGGTGTTGTTGCCCAGCACCTGCTCGTGCTTATAGGGCGTGTTCACGTCGAACAACAGCATGCCGCCCGGCTCCAAAAACAACGCCACACGCCCAATGGCGCTTTCCAGCGCGGCTTTGTCCAGGTGGTTAAAGGTGTCGAATGACGACACCGCCGCGCGGATGGTCCCGTACAGGTCCAGCGTCTCCAGCTTTTGGCACAGTATCAAAATGTCCTGCCCTCTGCCCGCCACCATGGCCTTGTCGCGGAACACACACAGCATGTCGGCCGAGCCGTCCACGCCGATCAGGTCATACCCCGCCTCGGCCAGCAGCAGGGCCAGCTCGCCTGTGCCACATCCCAGGTCAGCCACGATGCCATTGTCTATGCCGTTTTCACGCAGTATTGCAATTATTCTTTCCGATAATTTGTCATAGTCCGCCTCTCCATTCAAGCGGTCGTACCAATAGGCAAAGGTGTTATACGCCATCGGCGGCCTCCTTTTCACATGCGGCTGTCAGCGCTTCCTGTACGGCGGCTATCCCCTGCCCTTTCTCGGCGCTTGTCAGGTAAATGCCAGCGCAGCCGTAGGGCTGCAGCAAGGCGCTGAACTCCTCCACGATGCGCGCGTGCTGCGAGGGTTTCATCTTGTCGGCCTTGGTAAGCACCGCAATGAACGGCACGCGGTAGTGCTGCAAGTATTCCAGCATGTTCACGTCGTCTTTCGACGGCGCGTGCCGGCAGTCCAGCAGTTGCACCAGCAGCCGCACATCCCGCCCGTCTGCAAAGTAGCCGTTGATCAGCCCGTCCCAGCGCCTGCGCTCGGCGTTCGAGGTCTTTGCATAGCCATAGCCGGGCAGGTCCACCAAAAAGGCCTCCCCCGCCGCGTAGAAATTGATGGTGGCCGTCTTGCCGGGCGTGCCGCTCACCCGGGCCAGGCGCTTGCGGTTGCACAGCTTGTTGATGAGCGAAGACTTGCCCACGTTGGAGCGCCCCGCAAACACCACCTCCGGCAGGCTGGAGGCCGGCAGCTGTTTCGCCAGCCCATAGGCCGATGTGAACTCCGCTTTTGTAAAATCGAGGTTTGGCATGCCCCGGCCCCCTTTTTCTGCTTTGGACTCTCTTGTGCAGACCCGGAAAACCGCCGCGGGAATGGTGCTTCGCAGCGGTTTTCCGGCTATTACTTCTGATGTATTACTGTGTCATTTCCTTAGTTTTGCCCGTCAGTTTCGGGTCGGGCAGTGGCAGGTCCTTGGCGGCGTCCGGCAGGCCACAGGCGCCCCGGCGTTTCCGCTTGCCTTTCGCCGGATTCATCGAGACGGCAAAGGCCTCGTCCAAATTGGCCACCGGCACAAACTCGATGTGCTCCTTCACCTCGTCGTCCACCTCATACAGGTCGGACACGTTGTCCTTCGGGATAATGACTTTCTTGATGCCCTCCCGGTAGGCGGCCATGCTCTTTTCCTTCAGCCCGCCAATGGGCAGCACCACGCCATGCAGCGTGATCTCGCCCGTCATCGCCACGTCGGAGCGCACCGTGCGGCCCGACAGGCAGGACAGCAGCGCCGTGGCCAGCGTGATGCCGGCCGAAGGGCCATCTTTGGGCACGGCACCTTCGGGCGCGTGGATGTGGATGTCTGCGTTCTTGAAGATGGTGGGGTCGAAATCGAACTCGTTGCAGTGGGCCTTCGCATAGGTGATGGCCAGCCGCGCGCTCTCCTTCATCACGTCTCCCAAAGAGCCGGTCAACTCCAGCTTGCCAGAGCCATTCTCGGTGATCTCCACCTCGATGGGCAATATCTCGCCGCCCACGCTGGTCCATGCCAGGCCGTTGGCAATGCCCACGGCGTTGGCCTTGTTGAAGAAGGACGGCTTGTTGCGCTTCGGCCCCAGCAGTTGCTCCAGGTTCTGGGCGCTCACGGTGATTTTTTCCTTGTCGCCGGCCGCGATGGTCTTGGCGCATTTGCGCAGCACCTCGGTGATGGCACGCTCCAAATTGCGCACGCCGGCCTCCTGGGTGTAGCTGTCTATCAACGCATACAGCCCCGCGTCGGTGATCTTCACCTTGCCTTTCAGCCCGTTTTTCTCCAGCTGTTTGGGCAGCAGGTGTTTCTTGGCAATGTTGAACTTTTCCACCCGCGTGTAGCTGCCCAGCTCGATGACGTCCATGCGGTCCAGCAGCGGCCGTGGGATGGTGCCCAGGTCGTTGGCCGTGGTGAAGAACAGCACATCGCTCAAATCGAACGGAATGTCCAGGTAGTGGTCCTTAAAGGTCTTGTTCTGCTCGGGGTCCAGCGCCTCCAGCAGCGCCGCGGCCGGGTCGCCACGGAAGTCACTGGCCAGCTTGTCTATCTCGTCCAACAGCAGCAGCGGGTTGCGGCTTTTCGCCGTGTTGATCGCGCTGATGATCTTGCCGGGCATCGCGCCGATGTAGGTGCGCCGGTGCCCGCGGATCTCCGCCTCATCACGCACACCGCCCAGGCTCATGCGGGCGTACTTGCGCCCCAGCGTGTCGGCAATGGAATTGGCGATGGAGGTTTTGCCCACGCCGGGCGGCCCTACCAGGCAGATGATCTGGCTCTTCACCTCGGGCGCCAGCTTGCGCACGCTCAACAGCTCCAAAATGCGCTCTTTCACCTTTTTCATGCCGTAATGGTCGCGGTTCAGCGTGGCCTCTGCCTTTTTGATGTCCAGGTTGTCCACGGTCTCGATGTTCCACGGCAGCTCCACACAGGTGTCCAGATAGGTGCGGATCACCGCGGCCTCCTGGCTGCTGCCCTGCATGCGAGACAGGCGGTCTGCCTCTTTCAGCAGCTTCTCTTCCGCCTCCTGCGAGAGCTTCAAATCCAATATCTTGTCGCGGTACTTCTCCGCCTCGCCCCGGGTGTCCTCGCTCTCGTCCAGCTCGCCCGTAATGGCGCGCATCTGCTCGCGCAGGTAGTAGTCCCGCTGGTTCTTGTCCATCTGCTCGGACACCTTTTCCTGGATGTCCTTTTCG
>JBFXKS010000179.1:0-4274 GCA_050173515.1 Oscillospiraceae bacterium
TGACCCCAATGCCGCCCAGCGACAAAATGGGCACCACCTGGTCGTCGTTGCCGGAATAAAGGCCCAGCTCCTGCCCGCAGGCGGCCGCCACGTTGGCGATGTAGGCGATGTCTCCGCTGGCCTCTTTGGTGGCCACGAACAACGGGTGGGCGGCCAGTTCCTTGTACACCGCCAGCGGAATGGTCATGCCCGTGCGTGCCGGCACATTGTAGATGATTACCGGCAGGCCCGCCGCCTCGGCCATCACCACAAAATGTTTCACCAGGCCATCCGGGTTTGTTTTATTGTAGTAAGGCGTCACCAGCAGCAGGCCGTCCGCCCCACGGCGCGAGGCCTCGCGGGAGAGCTCTATACCGTGGCGCGTGTCGTTGGAGCCGGTGCCCGCCACCACCGGCACCCGCTTGTTCACCTGCTTCACGCAGTACTCTATCACGTCCAGGTGCTCCTGGTCGTTCAGCGTGGCGGCCTCGCCGGTGGTGCCGCAGGCCACGATGGCGTCGGTGCCGTTGGCGATTTGAAACTCGATCAGCTCGCCCAGCGCCGCATAGTTCACGTCTCCGTTCTCATGCATCGGCGTCACGATGGCCACGCCGGAGCCTGTAAACAGTTGCTTTTTCATCTCGTTCCTCCCGTTTCCCTCATGCCTTGCGCTACAGATACCCCTTGGCGCTCAGCAGCTCGGCCATCAGCAGGCCGCCGCCGGCCGCGCCACGCAATGTGTTGTGCGACAAGCACACAAACTTCACATCATACTGGCTGTCTGGCCGCAGCCGCCCCACCGACACCGCCATGCCGTTTTCCAGCATTCTGTCCAGCTTTGTCTGCGGGCGGTCATCCTCCTCGAACACGTGGATGAACTGCTTGGGCGCGCTGGGCAGCGCCAGCTTCTGCGCTTCGCCCTCAAAATCTCTCCAGCGCTGTTTTATCTCGTCGAGCGACGGCTTTTTGCTAAAGCGCACGAACACGGCCGCCAAATGCCCGTCGGACACCGGCACCCGGATGCACTGGGTGGTGATGTCGGGCGCCGCCGCGTTCACGATCACGCCGTTTTCCACCTTGCCCCACACCTTCAGCGGCTCCCCTTCGCTCTTTTGCTCCTCACCGCCGATGTAGGGGATGACGTTGTCCACCATCTCCGGCCAGCTCTCGAAGGTTTTGCCCGCGCCGGAAATGGCCTGGTAGGTGCAGGCCAGCACCTGGCTGGGGCCAAAGTCCATCAGCGGGTGCAGCACCGGCACATAGCTTTGGATAGAGCAGTTGGACTTCACTGCGATGAACCCGCGCTTTGTGTCCAGGCGCGCGCGCTGTGCGGGGATCACCTCGGCGTGCTGCGGGTTCACCTCGGGGATAATCATCGGCACGTCGGGCGTGGTGCGGTGCGCCGAGTTGTTCGAAATGACCGGGCACTCCAGCCGGGCATAGCCCTCCTCCAGCTTTCGGATCTCGTCTTTTGGCATATCCACGGCACAAAACACGAAGTCCACTTCCGAGGCTATCTCTTTCATGTCTTTCACGGCATCCTTCAGCACCAGTGCCGCCACATTTTGTGGCACTGCCTGCAGCATGGCCCAGCGGCTCTGCACGGCCTCGTCGTAGCGCTTGCCGGCGCTGCGGGCGGAGGCCGCCACCACGGCCACCGTATACCAAGGGTGCTGGGCCAAAAGGCACATGAAGCGCTGGCCCACCATGCCCGTGGCCCCCAGCACGCCCACTTTATACTGTTTCATAAACTCTCCTTTTCATCGAGGCGCCCAGACGCGCATATAAATAAAAAAACCGGCTTGAAAACCGGCAGACCATGCAATATAATAATACCTGCATGTTTGGCGACACAGCACTCCGCACATCCTTATCGTGCGACAGTTCCGCCCCTGTTCGGCTGCGGACCCAGGCGATGGCTGCCGGCACATCCCCTTCGGCGGCGTTGCCTTTCTCAAAACGGATATGCCATGATGGCTTTGGCCTGGCGGGCCATTCCGCTTCGATACTCATCAAAACCGCGCCTCTGTATCCATCCTATTTGTCCAAATAGTAGCACCCGCATCCCCGATTGTCAACCCGGAAAGGCATTGCCCATGCAAAAAAGCGACTTTCATTTCCACCTGCCGCCCGAGTGTATCGCCCAAACGCCGGCGCACCCGCGGGACGCCTCGCGCCTGATGTGCATGCAGCGCGCCACCGGCCGGCTGGAGCACCATGTTTTCCACGAGCTGCCCGGCCTTTTGGCTCCGGGCGACCTTTTGGTTTTGAACAACTCCAAGGTCCTGCCGGCGCGACTCATCGGCGAAAAGCCGGGCACCGGCGGCGTTTGCGAGCTGTTGCTGCTGCGGGAGATCGAAAAGGACACCTGGGCCTGCCTTGCAAAACCGGGCCGGCGCATCCGGGCGGGTTCTCTCATCGTTTTTGGCGATGGAACGCTTGAGGCACAGGTGCTTGCCACCCGGGCCGACGGCAGCAAAGAGGTGCGCTTTTGCTACGACACCGAGACCCTGTACGAAAAGCTGGACCAGTTTGGGAAAATGCCGCTGCCGCCATACATCCACACCCAGCTGGCCGACAACAGCCAGTACCAGACGGTCTACGCCAAAAAAACCGGCAGTTCCGCGGCGCCCACGGCCGGGCTCCATTTCACCCAGGGGCTGCTGGCCCGCCTGGCGCTCAAAGGCATACAACTGGCAGAAATCACACTCCATGTTGGCCTTGGAACTTTTTTGCCTGTTAAAACAGACACTGTTGAAAAACATCAGATGCACAGCGAGTGGTATTCCATCGGCGAGGGTGCCGCCGACAAAATACAAAAGGCCAAATCGAGTGGGCATCGGGTCATCGCGGTGGGCACCACCAGCTGCCGCACGCTGGAAGCCGCCGCCCAAAAGCACGGCAAGGTGTGCGCATCCAGCGGTGATACAGACATCTTTATCTACCCAGGGTATAGCTTTCAGGCCGTCGACGGGCTCATCACCAACTTCCATTTGCCCGAAAGCACGCTTATCATGCTGGTGTCCGCTTTCTGCGGGCGGGAACAGACCCTGGCCGCCTACCAAGCCGCCATCGAGAGCGGCTACCGTTTTTTCAGTTTTGGCGACGCCATGCTTATTTTATGACAAAGAGGAACATGATGTTCACACTGGATAAAACCGAAGGCCGCGCGCGGCTGGGCACTTTCAACACCCCTCACGGCGCCGTTGAAACCCCGGCTTTCATGAACGTGGCCACCGTGGCGGCCATCAAAGGCGGTCTCTCGGCCCTCGACCTGAAGGACGTCGGCTGCCAGGTGATGTTGTGTAACACCTACCACCTGCATCTGCGCCCAGGCGACGCGTTGATCGCCGCGCGTGGCGGGCTGCGGCCGTTCACCGCCTGGGATGGGCCGATATTGACCGATTCCGGTGGGTTTCAGGTGTTCAGTTTGTCCAAGCTGCGCAAAATAACTGAAGAGGGCGTTTCGTTTCAGTCTCACATCGACGGCCGGCACATCTTCATGGGCCCGGAGGAGAGCATGCGGATACAGGCCAACCTCGGCTCCACCATCGCCATGGCCTTCGACGAATGTGTGGAAAACCCCGCCGACTACCAGTATGCCAAGGCCAGCAGTGAGCGCACCGTGCGCTGGCTGGCCCGCTGCCAGAATGAGCTGGCCCGCATGAAACAGGCAGGCCGGGCGATAAACCCAAGCCAGCTCTTGTTCGGCATCAACCAGGGCAGCTGCTATGACGATTTGCGCCTTGAAAACATGCGCACCATCGCGGCCATGGGTTTGGACGGCTATGCCATTGGCGGGCTGGCCGTGGGGGAGCCTGCCGAGGAGATGTACCGCATCATCGCATTGGTGGAGCCGGAAATGCCCCGGGGCAAGCCGCGTTACCTGATGGGCGTGGGCACACCGGGCAACATTTTGGAAAGCGTCAACCTTGGCATCGACCTTTTCGACTGCGTGATGCCCAGCCGCAACGCGCGCCACGGCCACCTGTTCACCTGGGCGGGCGTGATGAACATCAACAACCTCAAGTACGCCGAAGACGACGGGGCCATCGATGAAACCTGCACCTGCCCCACCTGCAGCCACTTTTCCCGTGCCTATCTGCGCCACCTGATGCGGGCAGACGAGGCGCTGGGGCGCCGCCTGGCGGTGTTGCACAACCTGTATTTCTATAACCATCTGATGCGGTGCATCCGCGAAGCCCTCGCCGCCGGCCAGTGGGAAAGCTTTTATCGTCGCCATCGCCACGCACTGGACGCACGCATCTAGCGCGCACCTGCCACACAATTATCAC
>JBFXKS010000180.1:0-4272 GCA_050173515.1 Oscillospiraceae bacterium
TGCGTATCTCGCTCATCTGTTTCGCTCCTTCGTCGTTTTATCCCAACAGTCGGTCCCTTATCTTGCCCACCTCGTAAAAAATGCGTTCCTCGTCCATGGTCTCCACCCGGCCATTTTCCATCACCACGCGTCCGTCCACCATCACCGTGTCCACCTCCGAGCCATTGGCGGCGTACACCAGTGCCGCCGCCATGTCGTTCACCGGCTGCAGCTGCGGCCGCGCCATGTCGATGAAGATCAGGTCGGCTCGCTTGCCCACGGCAATAGAGCCTATCTCATCCTCCATGCCCAGCGCCCGCGCGCCGTTGGCCGTGCCGCATTGCAGCACCACCGGCGCCGGCATCGCCTCGGGGTCCTCCAGCACGCCCTTGTGGATGTACGAGAGCATGGAAAGCTCCCGGAACATGTTCAGGGCGTTGTTGCTGGCGGCGCCGTCGGTGCCCACGCACACGTTCACGCCCGCGTTCAGCAGCTTTGGCACCGGCGCAAACCCGTTGCCCAGCTTCATGTTGCTCACGGGGTTCGTGGCCACGTGCACGCCGTGCTGTGCCAAAATCCCAATGTCGTCGTCCGTTAAATGCACGCAGTGCGCCGCGATGGTCGGCACCTCGAAAAAGCCCATCTTTGCCAGATACGCCACCGGGGTACAGCCGTGGGCCTTCAGGCAGTTCTCCACCTCGCCGCGCGTCTCTGAAAGGTGGATGTGCATGCGCAGGCCGCTGTCCTTGGCCACGCTCACCAAATGCCGCAGCAGCCCGTCGCCGCAGGTGTATATCGCGTGCGGCCCCAGCATGCAGCGCACCATGCCGCCGCAGGTTTGCGCGCGTTCCACTTCGGCCATCGTGTCGGCTATGCGCTGCTGCCCGGCCTCATCGGCGGCGTCTTCGCCCACTATCCCGCGCGACATCACCGCGCGCAGCCCCGCCTGCTGTGCCGCGGCAATGCTCTGCTCTTTAAACATGTGCATGTCTAAAAAGCAGGTCGTCCCGGTGTGTATCATCTCCAGGCACGCCAGCAGGTTGCACCAGTAGGCGTCCTCGGGCGTTATCAAGTCTTCCTTCGGCATGATTTTTTCAAACAGCCACTCGTCAAAGCGCAAGTCGTCCGCATAGTTGCGCAGCAGCGTCATATATAGGTGGGTGTGGCAGTTGATCAGCCCCGGCATCACCAGCTTGCCCGCCGCGTCTATCACCCGCTCGGCAGCAAAGCCGCCCACGGGCGGCGCGCCCACCCCGGCAATCACGCCGTCCCGGATGTACAGGTCTTGCCGCACCACACGGAAATCTGGCTCGTATAACAAAACATGGGCATTTTTAATTTCTATATTCATACCATCCTGCTCTCCTTCCGTGCGTTTTCTTCTGGCTCATCCGCCAGCTGTGCAATCAGCTCTGCGTGTTCGGGCCAGGCGTCCGTCAGCGCCGCCTTCTCGCCGTGGGTATAGCCCGCCCGGCTAAAGGCGGGCGTCGTGGTGGTGGCCATCAGCGCCCAGGCCCCGCCCGGCAGCAGCCGCGCGCCCTGCCAGCATCCCGCCGGCGCCGTCACCTGCGGCAGCTGCCCGGCGGCGCGCTCGCCGCCCAGCACCACGCGCTCGCCGCGGCCATCGGGCCACAGCAGCAGCATCTCCACTGCGTCACCCGCAAAGAAATGGTACACTTCGTCGGTGTCCAGCCGGTGCATGCGGGAGTATTCTCCCGCGCCCAGCAGATAGTAGATGGCGCCCAGCAGGCTGCGGCCGCCCGTTGTCTGTGCCGAGCGGTAGACCGTGCGGTAATACCCGCCCTCGGGCCACAGCGGCGCAAGGCCCAGCGCCTCCACCAACGCTCGCGCCATCCGCTCGCCAGCCCCTTCCATGCGCGCCCTCCTCTGGTATATGGCAATTCTATAAAAGTATAGCACGCCGCCGCCGATATATCCAGCCGCAGCGCCCATATACCGCCCCTTTTTTTGTCCACTCCCGCTTTGTTGCGAAGTGACAACAAGGGTATAATGCACCGCCCCAAGGGGCGGTGCATTCGCGGGCCACAGGCGCGGGCCCCGGGCCCAGCCCCGGGGTCAATACCGGTTATTGTCCATATGTTCCCCAAAAGGCTTGTGGTGCCCGGTGCCAATGGTGTAAAATGAAAAGGCGCCGGCGCGGCATCGGCAGCAAAAACACATATGCAGGGGAGCACACCACATGTTGGATAAACAAGAGAGCCAACGGCTCAGGCAGCTGGCCCAGCAGGTGCGCCACGGCGTCATCGTGGCCACCCACGCGGGCAAAAGCGGCCACCCGGGCGGCAGCCTCGGCGCCGCCGACATCTTCACCTACCTGTACTTCAAAGAGATGCACATCGACCCCACTGCCCCGCGAAAGCCGGACCGCGACCGCTTTGTCCTCAGCAAAGGCCACTGCGCGCCCGGCCTTTATTCCACGTTGGCGCTGCGCGGGTTTTTCCCGCAGGAAGACCTTGCCACCCTGCGCCACATCGGCAGCCACCTGCAGGGCCACCCCAACATGAACACCACGCCCGGCGTGGACATGAGCACCGGCAGCCTGGGCCAGGGCATCTCGGCCGCCTGTGGCATGGCGCTGGCCGCCAAGGCCACCGCCGCGCCCTACCGTGTGTACGCCCTGCTGGGCGACGGCGAGATCGAAGAGGGCGAGTGCTGGGAGGCCTTCATGTTTGCCGCCCACTACAAGCTGGACAACCTCTGCGCCATCATTGACATCAACGGCCTGCAAATAGACGGCCCCACCAAAGAGGTGATGAACGCCGAGCCCATCGACAAAAAAATGCAGGCCTTCGGCTTCGAGGTGATCGACATAAACGGCAACGACATGGACGCCTTGGCCGATGCCTTCGAAAAGGCGCGTACCGTGCGCGGCAAGCCCGCCTGCATCCTCGCGCGCACCACCAAGGGCAAGGGCGTCAGCTTCATGCAGAACAAGGCCGGCTGGCACGGCAAGGCCCCAAATGACGACGAGGCCAAAACGGCGCTGGCAGAGATCGACGCCGAGTACGACAGGCTGGGAGGTGCCCACAATGGCTGAAGTGCAAAAAATCGCCACGCGTGAAAGCTATGGCAAGGCGCTGGTGGCGCTGGGGCATGCACAGCCCGCGCTCGTGGTGCTGGACGCCGACCTCTCCGAGGCCACCAAGACGGCCGGCTTTGCCGAGGCTTTCCCAGACCGCTTTTTCAACTGCGGCATCGCCGAGTGCAACATGATGGCCGTGGCCGCGGGCCTCGCCAGCTGCGGGCTGGTGCCCTTCGCCTCCACCTTCGCAATGTTTGCGGCTGGCCGCGCGTTCGAGCAAGTGCGCAACAGCATCGGCTACCCGCACCTCAACGTAAAGATTGGCGCCACCCACGGCGGCATCAGCGTGGGGGAGGACGGCGCCTCCCACCAGTGCGCGGAGGACTTTGCCCTCATGCGCGCCATTCCCGGCATGGTGGTCATCTGCCCGGCCGACGACGTCGAGGCCAGGGCCGCCGTGGCCGCGGCCTATGCCCACGAGGGCCCGGTCTACCTGCGCTTTGGCCGCCTGGCCACCCCGGTGTTCCATGCGCCGGAAAGCTACGGCTTTTCCATCGGCAAGGGCGAGCTTTTGCGTCCCGGCACCCACATGACCATCATCGCCAACGGCCTGCTGGTGTACGAGGCCTTGCAGGCCGCCACGGCGCTGGCCGCCCAGGGCATCGACGCCCGCGTCATCAACATGGCCACCATCAAGCCCCTGGACGAAGCAATGGTGCTGGCCGCCGCGCGCGAGACCGGCCGCATCCTCACCTGCGAGGAGCACAACATCATCGGCGGGCTGGGCGAGGCCGTGTGCGCGCTCACGGCCGGGCAGTGCCCGGTGTCCGTGATGCGCCTTGGCATCAACGACGAGTTCGGCCACTCCGGCCCCGCGCCGGCGCTGCTGCAGCAGTTTGGCCTTTGCGCCGAGGGCATCGTGCGCATGGCCGCCCAGCTGATGCAAAGCCCGCGCCCCACCGCATAAACCCGCCACGATAAAAACGGCGCATCCCCGGTTTTGGGAATGTGCCGTTTTTTGCGTGTTTCAGGCGTCTGCCGCTGGCGGCCGGCCGCTATTTTTGCACGGGCACCCAAATGTAGCACAGATAGTCCTCGCTGCTTTGGTCGCCTTCCGTATACTGCTCGATGTCGGGGGCGTCGGCAAACTGGTAGCCGCTGCTTGGGAACCATTCCGTCATAATACGCTGCTGCATCGTTTGGATGGCCTCCGGCATCGCGCCCCGGCACACAAAAAAAGCCCAGGTGCA